>RFXW01000001.1 GCA_009921245.1 Candidatus Fonsibacter lacus
ATCGCCGCCGTCAGCGTCGTCTTGCCATGATCCACGTGCCCAATCGTCCCCACGTTCACGTGCGGCTTGGTACGCTCAAATTTGTCTTTTGCCATTTTTTAGCTCCGCAAAGAATCAGCTTGTAACCACTTAACACCTGGTGCCCATGGCGCGGATCGAACGCGCGACCTCTCCCTTACCAAGGGAGTGCTCTACCACTGAGCCACATGGGCCTTGGCAGCACAGGCCAGGCCTGCCTGCAAAAACCATTTCGCCACCAGCCGCCATTGACATGGAGCGGGAGACGGGAATCGAACCCGCGTCATTAGCTTGGAAGGCTAAGGTTCTACCATTGAACTACTCCCGCTGCGGCACGCAACGAGCGCAGGCTATGAAAACCTTCGCATGTCCTAGCTGCTGGTGGAGGAGGTTGGATTCGAACCAACGTAGGCGTTAGCCAACAGATTTACAGTCTGCCCCCTTTAGCCACTCGGGCACCCCTCCGCAACGAACCCGACATTATGCCATGGATTTCCCTGAGTGGTCACCAAAGAATGGGGGCAAAGCCTTGGGCTTGTAGCCACCGATTGGCTTGACTGAAGTGGCCGCAACCCACAAACGGCTGCGGTGGGCGGTGGGCGGCCAAAGGTGAGGGGTGGTTGCAGCTGAGCACGGCGTGGCGCTGGCTGTCGATGAGGCGCTTTTTGGCTTGCGCGTGCGCACCCCATAGCATGAACACCAGCGGCTGCGGCCCCTGCCCGAGCTGTTGAATGATTTGGTCAGTGAGCGCTTCCCAACCCCAGCCGGCATGACAGGCGGGGGCGCTGGGCTCAACGGTTAACACGGTGTTGAGCAGCAACACGCCTTGTAGGGCCCACGGCTCAAGGCAACCATCGCTTATGGCACAGCCGCCGCAATCGCGCGCAACCTCTTGCAAAATGTTGCGCAACGACGGTGGCCGGGGCACCCCCGGCGCAACCGAAAACGCCAACCCATGGGCCTGACCCGGCTGGTGGTAAGGGTCTTGACCCACGATCACCACCCTGACCTGGCTTGGCGGTGTGAGCCACAGCGCCCGCAGCGGCTGCGGTGGGTACAGCGTTGCCCCTTCACGTCGACGCTGGGCCAAACGCTGCCGCAGGGCCTGCCCGGTTGCGGTGGCAAAAAAGGCCTTTAGGGTGGGCTCCCAGTCGGGGTGGCACGCCCATCGGGACTGCGCCGAGTTGGTAGCGGGCGCGCTCATGCCTGTGCCGATGGCGCCCGAGTGGCCATGCGCCTCGGCATGCACAACGAGGGCTCATTCAGCCGCCGCTCCACGGTTTGCACCAGTGGCAGCCAGGCCTCGGCGCTTGAGCCAGAGGCCGGCACACCCGCGTCATCTTGCAGCCGCTGGTGGGATTGCGCCAGCAACACCAGCACCGAAAGCTCGGCCCAGCGCCCGGCGTCGTCGACATCGGCAAACACCGCCATGGCCTGACGCGCGCTGTGCACCAACGCCTTGTGTGCCAACGGTTGGCCGCTTTTGGCCCGCGCCCATAAAGCCAAGGCGCGCCAGCGATGGGCGTGCGCCTGCAAATAGGTGTGGCCTGCCAAACCACCGCCCAGTGCGACTTCGGCAGCCTGCTCCACCACGCACCAGCGGGCCGGCTGATTGCGTAACGCCAGGTGGGCGGCGCTGTTGGCTTGCTGCAAGGCCAGCATGGCGGCCGTGCGCGACGTCCGTGGGGCACGCTTCATCCACTGCCCAGTCCAGGACACGATGTGGGCATGCCCAGCCAAGCCCGCGTCCAGGGCCACATCGATGCATGTGCAAAGTAAGTCCCACACCGCGTCCGGCTTAAGGCCAGGGTAGCGCGCCAAGCGCAAAAGCACCGCCTGAGCCAGCTTAAGCGTGCGTGCATGACGGCGCTGCATATGGACCACCCGCAGCGTTTGAACCATAGCCTGCTGCCACGCTTGACAAGGCGGCTGGCAGCCCAGGCGCCAGTGCCGCAACGCGTAACGCGCCGCAAGCACACCCGCACGTGATGGGTGTTGTTTGGCGCGCCAGCTTAGCCACATGGCCTGGGCACGCCACCAGGCGCGACGCAAGGGCGCACCGCTTAAGGCTTGCCCATCGCCAATGGCACGCATGGCCTGGCGGGCTTGTTTGTTCAGCGCTTGCACCACCTCAGGCTGCTGCGCAACCACAGGCAACCCGAGCTGGCACGCCACCGCAAAGTCCAGCGCCCGCGCCATGGGATGCTGCGCCCAGCCGGCGGGATGCTGCAGCCGCGGCGGCTGGCTGGGATGTTCGCCACCCGCTAGCATGCCATGGGCCATCCAGTCCAACCACGCCAAGGTGTGCGCGCTTTGCACATGCCATGCCGGCACCCATCGCCCGGCCACGGCGTAGTGCGCAGCAGATTGCTCAAAGGCTTGACCCGCCAAGGCGGCGATGAGCGGGTCTTGCATATGCAGGGCACGGGCGGCTTCGCACGCCCCCAGTCGGCGCAACAATGCCGCCAAGGTGACGCGTCGCCAACGCCAAGGGGCTTGCTCAATTAGGCTGCGCAGCGCCGTGGCCGCTTGTTCAACCGATGCCGGCTGGCGTGCCCGCCGTAGCGCGCCGGCCACTTGTTGGCGCAACGCATCAACCACCATGGCCCGTTGTGGTGCTCTCATTGTTTTTACTCCCTGCACCCATTGTAAAAGCCGCGGCGGGGAATAACGCAGGCGCTTTAAGGGGCGAACAAGGTTTGTAAGGCCGCGCCGGGGTCGGGCTCGCGCATGAACGCTTCGCCAATTAAAAAGGCGTGGATGCCGTGGGCTTGCAAGCGCCGCACGTCGGCTGCCGTGGCAATACCCGACTCGGTCACCAGCAGCCGATCGGCCGGGCAACGCTGGCGTAACCCGATGCTGGTTTCGAGATTCACCTCAAAGGTTCGCAGATCGCGGTTGTTCACGCCAAGCAGTGGGGTGCGCAACGCACAGGCGCGCTCCAACTCGGCCTCGTCGTGCACTTCCACCAGCACCGCCAGCCCAAGCTCGCAAGCCAATGACTCCAACGCCTGCATGGTGGCATCGTCTAGGCAAGCGGCAATGAGCAAAATGCAATCGGCTTGCATGGCCGCGGCTTCGTAAACTTGGTACGGGTCGACCATGAAGTCTTTGCGCAACACCGGCAGTTCGCACGCCGCCCGCGCCTGCTCAAGGTACACGGTGCTGCCTTGAAAGAATGGCGCGTCGGTGAGCACCGAAAGACAGGCCGCGCCACCTTGTTGGTAACTGCTGGCAATGGCGGCGGGGTCAAAGGGGTCACGCAGCAAACCCTTGGACGGGCTGGCCTTTTTAACTTCCGCAATCACCGCGCTTTGCCCCGCGGTAACGCGGCGTTGCAGGGCCTGCACAAAATCGCGGGGTTGGCGGGTCATGGCCTCCACCCGGTTGCGCAGCGCCGCCAGTGGCTCGCGGGCTTGCGCCGCCGCCACTTCTTGGCGCTTAACCTCAACGATGCGCTGCAGAATGTCGCTCACGCCGCCTCCGGCTGGGCGTTACAAAAGGCGCGCCACTGCTCGAGTTTGGCCAGCGCCGCGCCGTCAGCAATCAGACGTTGTGCCTGCCCCAAACCGTCTTTGACACTGGCGGCGCGCCCCGCCACGTACAACGCGGCACCGGCGTTCAGGGCCACGATGTCACTGGCCGGGCCGCCCTGGCCGTTAAGAACCGCCATGACCACGGCTTGAGAGGCCTCGGGGGTGTCGACCCGTAACGCCCTTTGACCGGCCATGGTCAAGCCAAAATCTTCGGGGTGCAGGGTGTATTCCTGCACCTCGCCATCGCGCAGTTCGGCCACCATGGTCTCGCCGCCAAGGGTGATTTCATCCATGCCGTCGGTGCCGTACACCACCATCGCGCGGCTGGCCCCTAAACGCTGCAGCGCGCGGGCCTGGATACCCACCAAATCGGGGTGGAACACCCCCATCAAAATGTTGGGTGCGCCGGCCGGGTTGGTGAGCGGCCCCAAAATATTGAACATGGTGCGCACCCCCAGTTCTTTGCGCACCGGGGCCACGTTTTTCATGGCCGGGTGATGCGCCGGGGCGAACATGAACCCCAGACCCACCTCTGCAATGCTTTGCGCAATCACGGGCGGCGGCAGTTGAATGCGAATGCCGAGTTGCTCCAGCAAATCGGCGCTGCCGCTGCGGCTGGAGACACTGCGGTTGCCGTGCTTGCTTACCCGCGCGCCACCGGCGGCGGCCACCAACATGGCGCAGGTGCTGATATTAAAGGTGTGCGAGCCGTCGCCACCGGTGCCCACGATGTCCACCAGGTGCGAGGTATCGGGCACTTGCACAGGGGTGGCGAATTCGCGCATAACTTGGGCGGCGGCGGTGATCTCGCCGATCGTTTCTTTTTTTACGCGCAAGCCGGTGATCAAGGCCGAGGTCATGACGGGCGACAAATCGCCGCGCATGATCAGGCGCATGAGGTGCAGCATTTCGTCGTGAAAAATTTCGCGGTGTTCAATGACGCGCTGCAACGCGTCTTGCGGTGTGATGGGCATGATGGGCTTGGCTGGTGAGAGGGTCATAAAGCGCCGATTCTAGGCACGCAAAAAATTTTGCAGCAAGGCGTGGCCGTGCTCGGTCAAAATCGACTCGGGGTGAAACTGCACCCCATGCACGTTGAACTGGCGATGGCGCACACCCATGATTTCACCGTCGTCGCACCATGCGGTCACTGCGAGGCAATCGGGCAAGCTTGCGCGCTCGAGCGCCAAGGAGTGGTAGCGGTTAACGGCAAAACGCGTGGGCAAGCCAGCAAATACACTGGCGCCGTGGTGCTCGAGCTCACTGACCTTGCCGTGCATCAGCGTTTGCGCCCGCACCACGCGCCCGCCATATGCCACGCCAATGCTTTGGTGCCCCAAACACACGCCCAACACGGGGATGTGCGCGCCCAAGGCTTGAATCGCCGCCACCGATATACCCGCTTCGTGCGGCGTGCGTGGCCCGGGCGAGAGCAACAAGCGGCGCGGCTGCATGGCCACCAACTGCTCAACGCTGAGCGCGTCGTGGCGATACACCGAAACAGTGGCCCCGAGCTCACCCAGGTACTGCACCAGGTTGTAGGTGAAGCTGTCGTAGTTGTCGATGACCACCACGTCGGTGCTCATGCGACCTCCATGCCCTGTTCGGCCAGCTCTGCGGCACGTAACAACGCGCGCGCTTTGTGTTGCGTCTCTTGCCACTCGGCGGCTGGCACCGAGTCGGCCACCACCCCGGCGGCGGCTTGGACATAGAGCGTGCCGTTTTTGATCACACCGGTGCGAATGGCAATCGCCACGTCCATGTCCCCAGCGTAGCTCAGGTAGCCGCACGCACCGGCATAAACGCCACGTTTGGTGGGCTCGAGACGGTCAATCCATTCCATGGCGTGCACTTTGGGCGCACCCGAGAGTGTGCCGGCCGGAAAACAGGCGCGCAGCACATCCATGTTGCTCAGCCCCTGTTTCAGCAGGCCCTCAACGTGGCTAACAATGTGCATGACATGGCTGTAACGCTCAACAGCAAAGGCCTCGCTTACTTTGACGCTGCCGATTTGGGCGATGCGGCCCACGTCGTTGCGTGCCAGGTCGATCAACATCACGTGCTCGGCGCGCTCTTTGGGGTCGGCCAGCAGCGCCGCCTCAGCGGCTTGGTCTTGCTCCGGCGTGGCGCCACGCGCGGCGGTGCCTGCCAACGGGCGGATGATGACTTTTTGCCCTTGCGGGGTGGATTCTTGGCGCACCAAAATTTCGGGCGAGGCACCCACCACGTGCATGTCACCCAAGTGGTAGTAGTACATGTAGGGGCTGGGGTTGAGCGAGCGCAACGCGCGATACAACGCCAGCGGCGACGCGTCGTAGCGCTTGGCGATGCGCTGACCAATCACCACCTGCATGAAGTCACCGGCTTGAATCAGGCCTTGGGCGCGCCGCACCGCCGCTTCAAAGTCGGCCTGGGTGCGCTCGTGCTGCACCGGGTGCGAGCGGTGGCCACCCAAGTGCGGCGCACCAACCGGCACATCCAGGCGCGCCACCAACTCGTTTAACCGGTCGCGCGCGCGCGCATAGGCGTTGCGCTCACCGGGGTCGGCATACACCATCAGGTGCAGCTTGCCGGTAAGGTTGTCGATCACCGCCAACTCGTCGGTCTGCAGCAGCAAAATGTCGGGGCAGTCGAGTGGGTCGGGCGGGCAGGTGGTGGCCAGCTTGGGCTCAATGTGACGCACGGTGTCGTAGCCAAAATACCCGGCCAGGCCACCACAAAAACGCGGCATGTTGGGCTGGGGGGCGACCCGAAAGCGTTGTTGATAGGCGGCAATAAAGTCCAACGGGTTGCCGGCGGCGCGCTCCACCACGCGATCGTGGTGCCAAACTTCGGTGCAAGCCTGCGCACCAAAGCCGCGACTGACCAAGCGGGTGGGTGCAGGCAACCCAATGAAGCTGTAACGCCCAAAGCGCTCACCGCCCACCACCGACTCCAGTAAAAAACTGTAGCGCCCACCGTCTTCCACTTGCGCCAGCTTGAGGTAGAGCGACAGCGGGGTATCCAAATCGGCAAACGCCGTGGTCATCAGGGCAACACGGTTGTAGCCCTGCTCGGCGTGGGCCAGAAAGTCTGGCTCGCTGAGCATCATGCTTGGGCCAGCGCGGCACGCATGGCGGCGACCACCTGGGCGTAATCGGGCTGACCAAAAATGGCGCTGCCAGCCACAAAGGTATCGGCCCCGGCACTGGCCACGGCGGCAATGTTGTCGGCCTTGATGCCGCCGTCCACCTCAAGCCGAATGTCTTTGCCGCAGGCGTCGATACGGGCCCGGGCCTGCGCCACCTTGCGCAAGGCGCTGTCGATAAAGCTTTGCCCGCCAAAACCCGGGTTCACGCTCATGATGAGGATCAGGTCAATGTCTTCGATCAACCAATCCAGCGCGTCCAGTGGCTGCCCCGGGTTGAACACCAAACCCACTTGGCACCCCGCAGCCTTGATGGCCTGCACGCTGCGGTGCGCATGGGCGCTGGCATCGGGGTGAAAACTGATGAGGTCGGCGCCGGCTTGCGCAAAAGCCTGCGCCAAGGCGTCCACTGGCTGCACCATGAGGTGCACATCGATGGGTACCGCAGTGCCGTTATCGCGCACCGCGTGCGGTTTGAGCGCCTGGCAGACCATGGGACCAAAGGTCAGGTTGGGCACGTAGTGGTTGTCCATGACGTCAAAGTGAATCCAGTCCGCGCCGGCGGCGATGACATCGGTCACCTCTGAGCCAAGCCGCGCAAAGTCGGCCGACAAAATGGACGGGGCGATACGGTAGGTACGGCTCATGACAACTCCCTTAAACGTGATAAACCCTGTCTATTGTCGCAGGCTGAGGGGCGTTACCATGGCGGTTATGGAGCCTTATCGCTTTCAAGTTCAAGTCGAACCCGGCTACTTGCCGGAGCAGTCGGCCCCGAGTCGCGGGCGCTACACGTTTTCGTACACCATCACCATTCGCAACACCGGTGAGGTGGCCGCGCAGCTGGTGTCGCGCCACTGGGACATCGAAGACGCCGACGGCGGCACCCAAACCGTGGACGGTTTGGGCGTGGTGGGGCACCAGCCGCTGTTGCAGCCAGGCGAGTCTTTTGAATACACCAGTGGTGCGCAGCTGCACACGGCGCACGGCATGATGAGCGGCCACTTTTTTTGCGTGGCGGTGGATGGCACCCGTTTTGAGGTGGAGGTGCCGCCCTTTGTGTTGAGCGCCACACGCGCCTCCGACGCCGATTTGCACTGAAGCGGCGCGGTGGACGAGTTTGCACTGATCGCCAAGCACTTCACGCGGCCCACACGACAGGCCTTGCTTGGCGTTGGCGACGACGCCGCGCTATGGCCGCTTGATGCGCAGCGCGCCTTGGCCATCACCAGCGACATGTTGCTGCAAGGGCGCCACTTTTTGCCCAACACCGACCCGCACGCCCTGGGGCACAAGGCACTGGCGGTGAATGTGTCCGACTTGGCCGCCATGGGCGCGCAACCGCGCGGCTACACCTTGGCGCTGGCGCTGCCTGAAGCCGATGACCCATGGCTGCACGCGTTCGCACAGGGCCTGCACCGCTTGGCCGATCAAGTGGGCTGCGAATTGGTAGGCGGCGACACCACACGCGGTCCACGCACCTTTGCCATTACCGCCTGGGGCGAGGTGCCAACCGCGCTGGCGCTGCGGCGCCACGGGGCTCAGGTGGGCGACGACTTATGGGTCAGCGGTGACCTTGGCCTGGCGGCGCTGGGGCTGGCCCAGGCCCTGGGCAGCGATTGGTTGACCAACAGTGACGCGCCCACGCTGTGCCCCAATTTGCTCGCCCGCGCGCAGGCCGCGCACCACACCCCAACGCCACGCGTGGCGCTGGGCTTGGCGCTCAGGGGCTTGGCCAGTGCGGCCATGGATGTCAGCGACGGCCTGAGCAGCGATTTGTTGCATCTCACACGGGCCAGCCAAGTGGGCGCCACGGTTTGGGTGGACGCACTGCCTGGGCATACCGCCCTTGCCGGGCTCCCTGTGGCGCGCCGACGCGCCATGCAGCTGGCCGGCGGCGACGACTACGAGTTGCTGTTTACCGCGCCGGCGACCGAGCGGGATCGGCTGCAGCGGCTTGAGCAAACGCTGACGCTGTCACTGACGCGCATTGGCACGATTACCGCGGCACCCAAGGTGCAATGGCTGGACCACCAAGGGCAGCCGTTGACTGAGGTACCCTGTGGCTTCAACCATTTCGCAACGCCATGAATGAGCAAGCAGCCCCGGGCGCCGCAGCGCCGACCCGCCCAACGTGGCGTTTCGCTGGAGCGCATCCGGCGCGTGCCATTGCCTTTGGTTTCGGTGCGGGTCTGGGCCGTATCGCACCTGGCACAGCGGGTACGCTTTGGGCATGGGCCACTTTTTTGTTGCTCGATCGGGCCTTGGGGGACTCTGGGTGGGCCATTTTTCTCGGTATCTCAATGGCACTGGGGTGGTGGGCGGCCACGCTGACCAGCCAGCACCTGCAGGTGACCGATTCAAGCCACATCGTGTGCGACGAGGTGGTGGCGTTTTGGCTGATCTTGTGGCTGCTGTCACCGGCACCGTTTTGGGAGCAATTGGCCGCTTTTGGTCTGTTTCGACTGTTTGATGCCGTCAAGTGGGGGCCGGTTCGCTGGGCCGATACACACTTTAAGGGCTTGGGCTGGCGCGGCGGCATGGGCATCATGCTCGACGACTTGGTTGCCGCCGGTCTGACGCTGCTGGTGTTGGCATGGTTGCGCGCCAGCGACTTGGCGCCTTGGTGGTAACGCCATGCTGCAACCCTTGGCCACCGATTTACAAACGCTCAGCGCACTGGCGCACGCGTTGCGCGCGCGCGGCGCACTGATGGCGTGCGCCGAGAGCTGCACGGGCGGCCTGATTGCCGCCTTGTGCACCCACATGGCGGGCTCCAGCGAGTGGTTTGACCGCGGCTGGGTGACCTACAGCAACGCCGCCAAGCACGAGCTGCTGGGGGTGCCCGAAGCCACTTTGGCGGCGCACGGTGCAGTCAGTCAAGCGGTGGTGTTGGCCATGGCCAAGGGCGCCGCGCAGCGTGCCGGGGTAGCGGCCAGTGTGGCCGTGACCGGTGTGGCTGGCCCATCCGGCGGCAGCCCCGACAAACCGGTGGGCACCGTTTGGCTGGGCTGGTCGGTGGACGGCGTATGCAGCGCCGAGCGGGTGCAGCTGCCGGGCGACCGCGCCTTGGTGCGTCAAGCGACCGCTAGCTTGGCACTGCAGGGCTTGCTGCAGCGTCTGCAGCCCGCCACGCGCTGAGGTCGAAGCGCCACAGTCGGCACTCGATGTCGCCGTTGAACAGCGGCATGCGCCGGCTCTCTCGCATGCGCAACTGTCCGGGCAAACCGCGGTCAGGGCTTAACACCCAAGCGGTCCAACCGGCGTAGTGATTTTTCCAGTGACGCCCGAGCTCTGGAAAAAATTCCGGTGCCACCGCGGTGCTACCGGCCACCCCCGCGGTTTGCACACGCGTGCCGTAAGGCGGGTTAAGCAACAACACACCGGGCTGCTGGCTCGGCGGCATGCGCTGCAAGGCGTCGCCGGCACGCACCAACAACACCTGCGACACCCCGGCGCGGCGCGCGTTGGCTTGCGCAAAATCGGCCATACGATGCGAGACATCGCTGCCAAACACCGAAACCTCTGCCACGCGTTTGGCGCGGTCACTGGCGGCGTCTTGCGCTTGCGCGCACAACGACTGCCACAGCCGGCGATCGTGGGGCTTAAGCACCTCGAACGCAAAACGCCTTTGTCGCCCTGGCGCCAAGTCCAGGCGCATGGCGGCCGCCTCAATGGCAATGGTGCCGCTGCCACAGCATGGGTCGTACAGCGGCGCCTCACCGCCAGGGTCCCAGCCACTGGCGGCAATCATGGCCGCGGCCAATGTTTCTTTTAACGGCGCGTCGCCGGTGCTTTGCCGCCACCCTCGCTTAAACAGTGGCTCGCCTGAGGTGTCTAGATACAGGGTGGCATGGGTGGCCTCTAGGTGCACGGCGATACGCACCGCCGGCGCGCGGGTATCCACGCTGGGGCGCTGACCCAAACGCTGGCGAAAGCGATCGGCCACACCGTCTTTGACGCGCAACCCGACAAAATTCAGGCTCTTGACTGGGCTGCGGTGCGCGGTGACGTCAACCCTAAAGGTTTGGCCCACAGCGAACCACTCTTCCCAAGGCACCGCATGCGCCGCGTCGTAAATCTCTTGCTCGCTGCGGTACGGCGCGTGCGCCACTTGCAGCAACACACGTTGCGCCAAGCGACTGTACAAGTTGGCGCCCGCCACCACCGACCAATCACCACGCCAACGAACCCCGCCGCGTGCCTCCTCAACCGGTTGGTCAGACATAGGACGCAACTCGTTGGCAAGCAACGCCTCCACCCCAAAAGGGCAGGTTACAAATAAGGGCCACATAGAGGTTAAATCGCCTTACGTAAGTTGGCCGGTGCAATGCGCATGGCCTCACGGTACTTGGCAACGGTGCGCCTGGCGCAGTCAATGCCCTGTTCTTTGAGCATGGCCGACAATTGATTGTCAGACAACGGCCGCTGCGCCGATTCAGCCGCAATGAACTGCCGAATCAATGCCCGCACCGCGGTGCTGGAGGCGCTGTGCCCGCTTTCGGTGCCCAAGCCTGAGCCAAAGAAAAACTTCAATTCATAGGTGCCTTGCGGCGTGGCCATGTACTTGCCGCTGGTCACCCGGCTGATGGTGGACTCATGCAGCTCCAGTTGCTCCGCGACCTCGCGCAGCACCATGGGACGCATGGCCAATTCGCCGTGCTGAAAAAACCCGTGCTGGCGCTGCACAATCGTGGCGCTGACGCGCAAGATGGTGTCAAAGCGCTGTTGCAGGTTTTTAATAAACCACCTGGCCTCTTGCAAATGCTGGCTCAGGCCCTCGGCTTGCGCTTTGTGTCCCTTCATGGCCGAGGCATAGACGTCGTGCACGCGCAAGCGCGGCATCACCTGGGGGTTCAGTGACACTTTAAAGTCGTCACCCTCGCGCACCACCAACACGTCGGGCACCACCACCAAACGGTCGGTTTGGGCAAAGCGCCGCCCGGGCTTGGGCTCGAGTCGAACCACAACCGTCAAGGCTTGGCGCACCAATTCGTCGGGCAGCTCAACCGCACGCGCCAAGCGTTTCACGTCGCGCTTGGCCAGCAGTTCCATGGGCTCTTGCAACAAACGCCATGCCGCTTGGGTTGCAGGGTTGCTGGGCAAGGCCTGCACCTGGAGTTGCAGACATTCGGCCAAACTGCGTGCCCCCACCCCCAACGGCTCCATATCATGCAACTCTTCCAGGGCGTCTTGCAGGCTTTGGGCAAAGCGCTGCTCGGCCTCGATGTCGTCGTCGGCCCAGGCGCGCGCCAACGCGTCGATGTCGTCCTCGAGATAGCCGTCGTCGTTGAGGGACTCGATCAGGGCGTACAGCGCGGCTGCGGTCTCTGGCGGCAGCCGCAAACCGCGCGCTTGCTGGTGCAGGTGCTCGGCCAAAGACACAGCCTCGGCGGCCAAGTCGGTGGCGCTGGCGGTGTCTTCGCCGCTTTGTCGTGGCGCGGCCTCCACGCCCCACTCGGTGTCGTCAGGGGCAATCTCCACCGTGCCGTCACCGTCCCAAGGGGTCTCCTCGGCTTGCTCGGCGTTGGGGCTTTCGGCTTCGGTTGGCACCACCGCCTCAGCCGACTCGGTTGGGATCTTGTCTTGCACCTCGGCCCATTCACTGAGCTGGTCGCCCTGGCTGACGGGCGTGTCGTCTTGCGCCACGCCAAAGGCTTCACGCAAGGCCTCTTCGTCGTCGCGCTCTAGAAACGGGTTTTCATCGAGCAAGCGCTCGATTTCTTGTGACAACTCCAGCGTGGACAACTGCAACAGACGTATCGACTGCTGCAGCTGTGGCGTCAGCGCCAGCTGCTGCGAGACACGAAGCGCCAGGCCTTGTTTCATGTGCCTTACCCGTGCGCTTACATGCGAAAGTGTTCGCCCAAGTACACCCGGCGCACTTCGGCGTTGTCAACGATGTCGGCCGGGCTGCCCTCGGCCAGCACAGCGCCGTCGCTGATGATGTAGGCGCGGTCGCAGATGCCCAGGGTTTCGCGCACGTTGTGGTCGGTGATCAATACGCCAATGCCGCGGCCTTTAAGGTATTCAATGATGCGCTGAATTTCGATCACCGCAATGGGATCGATGCCAGCAAAGGGTTCGTCCAGCAAAATAAAGCGCGGCGCCGACGCCAACGTGCGCGCGATTTCAACGCGACGGCGCTCGCCGCCGGAGAGCGCGGTGGCGGCGGCGTCGCGCAAGTGCGTGATGCGCAACTCCTCGAGCAACTCGTCCAAACGGTGGGCAATCACGTGGCCGGGCAACGGCTGACCGCGTGGGTCGGTTTGCAGCTCAAGAATCGCACGAATGTTCTCTTGCACATTGAGCTTGCGAAAAATCGACGCTTCTTGCGGCAAGTAGCCCAAACCCATGCGCGCCCGCACGTGCATGGGCTGGCTGTGGACCGCGGCGCCATCGAGGTTGATGGCGCCACCGTCGCAACGCACCAAGCCCACCAGCATGTAAAACGACGTGGTTTTGCCCGCACCATTGGGGCCCAACAGGCCCACCACTTGACCCTCGGTGACATCCAATGACACGTCACGCACCACCCGACGCCCGGCATAACTCTTACGCAAATGACGGGCACTTAGCCCCACGCCCGCAACGGGCGTTTGATCAGCCATCAACGGGCCGGCTCCGAGGCTTGATCGCGCGGTGTCAGTGTGGCCCTGACGCGGTCTTGCGCGCCACCCTTGACGCTTTGCACTTGAAAGGTGCTGGTTTTGCCGTCGTACACAATCAACGGCCCTTTGGCTTCATCGCTGGGCGCACCGGCGCGGATACGGCGCAGCGTGGCCTTGCCGGTTAATATCATTTGGTCGGTGGCCGAGCGGTATTCAATGCGGTCGGCTTGACCTTCAATCACCTCATCGGTTGTCGCATTTGCAGCATCGTCGGCTTGGCGCACCTGCTTGAAAAACGCTTGTTGCTGAGTGGATCCGGTGGCCACCCCAACTTGCTCGCCCTTGTCGTTGTCGCGCACCCGAACTTGGTCGGCGCGTATCACGATGCTGCCTTTGGTGATCACCACCCGCCCGGTGAAGTGGCTGACGCGGTCTTGTTCTTCGTACCGTAATTTATCGGCTTCCACCTGCATGGGCTGCTCGCTGTCGCCCTTGGCCGCCCACGCCACCGAACCGCCGCCAAACACCCAACCGAGCGCGGCAAGAAACAACAGCAGTTGACGGGCGGTTAAAGACATGATGACAGGTTGGGCACGAATTTTGCTGCCGATTCTATACGCCGCCCGCCCCGGCTTACACGCCGCGCAATTGCTTGATCAACTGGTTGGCGATTTGTAAGGTGCGCTCACCTTGACCCGGAACCAAGTAGCGTCCGCCCACGCCCAGCGCCGGCGTGCCTTCCACCTGATAACTGTTGGTCAATTGCACCGCGCGCGTGGCCTTACCGGCCACACCAAATGAATCGTACAAGTCGTTGAAGCGTGTCATGTCCACGCCTTGCGCTTGCACCCAGCGTTTGATGGCGGCGTCGCTGAGCAAGCGCTGGCGCTGCTCGTGTATGGCCACAAACACCTTGGGGTGCAGGGTGTCCAGGGCATCCATGCCCTCAAGGGTGTAGTACAACTTTTGCAAGCCAAGCATGGCCGGAGCAAACTGCACCGGCACACGCTGCACCACCACCGAGGAGGGTTGCTGCTTGGCCCAACGCGTTAAGGCCGCCTCCAACCGATAGCAATGGATGCAGGTGTAGGCAAAAAACTCCAACACCAACACCTGCCCGGGTTCCACCGAGGGCGCCACGGGCTGCGACAACTTAACGTAATCGCTGCCTTCTTGAAAAGGCTGGGCCCAAGCCTGCGCCATGGGCCAGGCGCAGCCGGCCGCAGCGGCCTGAAGCCAGGTTCTTCGGTTCAATTGAATGGTTTGCATGTTTGACTCCTTGACCAATTCGCCGGGCGCGTCAGCGCACCACGGCCACTGACACCACCGCACCCTCGATGCGCTGTTGCTCGAGCTGATTACGCACCGCGTCGGCATCGGTGCGCGTGCGATACGGGCCGCTGCGCACACGGTACAACGTACGCTCGTTGCTCAGCGTGGTGCTCACGCGCGCGTCAATGCCCATCATGGCAACCCGCGCGCGTTGGGCCTCGGCGTCGTCTGCCACGGCAAACGCGCCAATCTGCACAAAAAACACCACATTGGCGGGGCGCTCACCCCGCACCGCCGGGGCTTGTTCAGACAAACCAGCGCCCACCGCGTTGGTTGGCGGCAAAGTGACCACAGGGGCACTGGCTGTGGCGAGCTTTTGTTTGGCCAAATCACCCAATGGGTCGGAGCCCACCGCCGGCGCAACCAAAGCGTCAGCGGTAGGGGCCGCAGGCGGTGGCGCCGCACTGACCTCGGGTTGGCCGGCGGGCGGCACATTCTGCACCACGCTGGCGTTGGGGTTCCAATCGCTGGTGGCTTGACCACTGGCCTGCTCGGTGGCGTCGCCGGTTAAACCACGATCAACAAAAGGCAGCTCAGACCGGGTGACATAAACCGCCACCGCCAACGCCACCGACAGCCCCAACAACAGGCCCAAGGTTAAGCCCAACAAGGTGCCGCCGTGTTGGCGGGTGCGGTGTGTTTGAGACCTGGATGTGCTCATGTTTTCACTACATCGATTGCGGCGCGCTGACGCCCAAAATAGTTAACGCGTTGGCCAAGACCTGCGCCACCGCGGCCACCAATGCCACGCGTGCATCGCGGATGGCGGGCTCAGGCACCAACACCCGCTCAGCATCGTAATAGCGGTGGTAAGCCGCCGCCAAGTCGCGCACATAAAACGTGATGTCATGCGGCGCCAAATCACGCGCCGCCAAAGCCAGCGTATCTGGGTAAGCTTCAAGCGCGCGCATCAGGGCCTGCGCCGGCGCGGTGTCCAACGGCTGCAAATCAACCGTTGCCAGCCGTGATCGATCGCCTTGGAACTGGCTTTGCCACTGGGTTAACACCGACTGGATGCGCGCGTGCGCGTACTGCACATAAAAAACCGGGTTGTCGTTGTTTTGCGCCAATGCCAAGTCGATGTCAAACACGTATTCGGTGTCGGGTTTGCGCGAGAGCAAAAAAAACCGAACCGCGTCGGCGCTGGTCCAGCCAATGAGGTCTCGAAGCGTCACGTAGCTGCCGGCGCGCTTGGAGATCTTGACTTCTTCGCCACCGCGCACCACCCGCACCATGGTGTGCAACACGTAGCTGGGATAGTCTTTGGTCACACCCTCGTCGGCCGCCTGCAAGCCCGCGCGCACCCGCGCCACGGTGCCATGGTGGTCGCTGCCTTGAATGTTGATCGCCTGCGTAAACCCCCGCCGCCACTTGGTGAGGTGGTAGGCAACATCCGGCACGAAGTAGGTGTACTGGCCGTCCGACTTACGCATCACGCGGTCTTTGTCGTCACCAAAATCGGTGCTGCGCAGCCACAGCGCGCCCTCGCTTTCGTAGGTATGGCCAGCTTGTTGTAGCTTGCTTACCGTTTGCTCAACCAAACCGTCGGCATACAGGCTGGATTCGAGGTAGTAATGGTTGAAGGCCACGCCAAAAGCGCGCAAATCAAGGTCTTGCTCGTGGCGCAGGTAGGCCACGGCAAAACGCCGAATGCTGTCGAGGTCGTTGACGTCGCCGCTGGCGGTTTCGCTGCGGTCGTCGGCTTGCACCGTGTGTTGCGCCAAAAACGCCTGCGCGATGTCGGCAATGTACTCGCCGTTGTAGGCGCCCTCGGGCCATTCGGCGTGCCCCGGGGCCAAACCGCGCGCGCGCGCCTGCACCGACAACGCCAGTTGCTGAATTTGTACCCCGGCGTCGTTGTAATAAAACTCACGCCACACCTGCCACCCCTGGCTTTGCAGCAGGTTGCACATGGCGTCACCAAGTGCGGCTTGCCGGCCGTGCCCCACGTGCAGCGGGCCGGTGGGGTTGGCCGACACAAATTCAACCACCACCCGCTGCCCCTGATCGGGCCTTTGCCCAAAGCCTACCCCTTGCTGCAACACCTCGCGCACCACTTGCTGGCGCGCCGCATGGGTGAGCGTAAGGTTAAGAAACCCAGGCCCGGCAATGGCAATGTCGTGCACCCAAGGCTGCAAATCGGTTTGGGCCAACAGCGCCTCACGCAGTCGCTCGGCCAGCACCCGCGGCGGTTGCTTGAGCTGCCGCGCCAACGCCATGGCCGCGGTGCAGGCGTAATCGCCATGGGCAGCAACCTTGGGCCGCTCAAAGGCGACCAGCTCGGCCGGGGGGTTGGGACACAACGACTGCAACGCCTGCGCCAGCGCTTGCCGCATGGTCTGTTGGACTGACATGGGCGCCAATTGTAGGGTGCCCGCCCGCCGGCATTTTTATTTTTCCTGTGTATTTATTCATTTCTTGGGGTAATACACTTACGTCATGAACACCGATGCGCTGCCCCCACCCCAAGCCGTGCTGTTTGACGCCTACGGCACGCTGTTTGACGTCTACAGCGTGTCGGCGCTGGCCGAGCAGCTGTTTGCCGGGCACGGCCAAGCACTCAGCGTGGCGTGGCGCGACAAGCAAATTGAATACACGCGCTTGGTCAGCATGAGCCAAACCGCTGACCGCGCAGGCGAGACCCCGTTTTACAAACCGTTTTGGGCTATTACCCGTGACGCGCTGCGCCATGCCTGCGCGCGCTTGCAGCTGCCGCTGTCGGATGACCACGAAGCGCAGCTTATGAACCAATACCGGGCGCTTTCAGCCTACCCAGAAAATCACGCGGTGCTCAGCCAGCTGCGGCAACAAGGCATTCGCACGGGGACATTGTCCAACGGCGACCCCGACATGCTGGCCGATGCGTTGCGCAGCGCCGGTCTTGACACCCTGCTCGACCCGGTGCTAAGCGCCGACAGCGTGCGCCGATACAAAACCGACCCGGCGGTGTACGACCTTGGCCCACAGGCCTTGGGTTTGCCCGCGGCCTCGATTTTGTTTGTGAGCAGCAACGCCTGGGACGCGCTTGGCGCCACCTGGTATGGCTACCAAACGCTATGGCTCAACCGCACCAACCAGCCGTTCGAAACATTGGGCGGCGCACCGCATCACGTCGCCAGTTCACTGCAAGATGTACTGGCGCTTTTTCATCTGCATGGCTAAGCAAGGAGACCCATCATGACGCCCACGACCCGCATCGCCGAACACGGCTTGCAAGTCGCACCCGAGCTACACGGCTTTATTCAGCGCGAGGTGCTGCCTGCGGTGGGCCTGACACCGACGGTTTTTTGGCAAGGGTTTGCGCGTTTGGTGCACGATTTGGCGCCACGTAACGCCGCCTTGCTGGCCGAGCGCGAACGACTGCAAAGCGCACTTGACCAATGGCATGCGCGCCACCCTGGGCCGATTAAAAAGCCCAAGGCGTACCGCGACTACTTGGAGTCGATTGGCTACCTCAAGCCCTACCCCGCAAAGGTTCGCGCCAACACACGCAACGTGGACGACGAACTGGCACGCCAAGCCGGGCCACAGCTGGTGGTGCCGATATTGAATGCCCGCTACGCTTTAAACGCAGCCAACGCGCGTTGGGGTTCGCTGTACGACGCCCTATACGGCACCGACGCCATCAGCGAAGCCCACGGCGCCGAACGCGGCCCTGGCTACAACGAGGTACGCGGGGCCAAGGTCATTGAATACGCCCGCCACGTGTTGGATCGCACCGTGCCGCTCAAGCGCGGATCGCATGTCAACTCAACCGGCTACCGCATCAGCCAAGGCAAGTTGCACGTTACCTTGGCCGATGGCAGCCAGACCACGTTGGCGCAGGCCAAGCAGCTGGTGGGCTATCAGGGTCAAGCTGAGGCGCCATCGGCAGTACTGCTGCAGCACCACGGCATTCACCTGGATCTGCGCATCGACCGCCGCACGCCGATTGGCGCCAGCGACCCAGCCGGCGTTTGCGATGTGGTGCTGGAGTCGGCGCTTTCCACCATCCTTGACTTGGAAGACTCGATTGCCGCGGTCGATGCCGCAGACAAAACCCTGGCCTATCGCAACTGGCTGGGTATTTTGCGTGGCGACCTCACCGAAGAAGTCAGCAAAGGCGGGCGCAGCTTCACCCGCGGCCTCAACCCCGACCGGGTGTACACCAGCCCCAACGGGCAGCCGGTCACCATGCATGGCCGCTCGCTGCTGTTTGTGCGCAACGTTGGCCACCTCATGACCAACCCCGCCATTTTGTGGGGCGCACAAGGCGAAGAAATTCCAGAAGGCATCATGGATGCCATGGTCACCATCACCATTGCCATGGTCGACCTGCTTGGCAAGGGGCAAAACGGCATACGCAACTCGCGCAAGGGTTCGGTGTACATCGTCAAACCCAAAATGCACGGCCCAGACGAGGTGGCTTTTGCGTGTGAGCTGTTCGAGCGCGTGGAGCAGGTACTCGGCCTGCCCAAGCACACGGTCAAAATTGGCATCATGGATGAGGAGCGCCGCACCAGCGTGAACCTAAAGTCCTGCATCGCGGCGGCACGCGATCGCGTGGCCTTTATCAACACCGGCTTTCTGGACCGCACCGGCGACGAAATGCACACCGCCATGCAAGCCGGAGCCATGATGCGAAAAGGCGACATGAAAAGCAGCGCCTGGATACAAGCCTACGAGCGAAACAACGTGCTGGTGGGCTTGGCCTGCGGGCTGCGCGGTCGCGCCCAGATTGGCAAGGGCATGTGGGCCATGCCCGACTTAATGGCCGATATGTTGCGCCAAAAAGTGGCGCATCCGCTGGCCGGGGCCAACACCGCTTGGGTGCCCAGCCCCACCGCGGCCACCTTGCATGCGCTGCACTACCACCAAATCGACGTGGCCCAAGTGCAGCGCGAGCTGGAGCAAGTCAGCGACCTCAGCGAACGTGAGTCGCTGCTGGGCGGGCTGCTCACGGTGCCGGTGGTGGCCAAGCCCCAGTGGAAGGCGGCAGACATTCAACAAGAGCTGGACAACAACGCGCAAGGTATTTTGGGCTATGTGGTGCGCTGGGTGGATCAAGGCGTGGGCTGCTCCAAGGTGCCCGATATCCACAACGTGGGGCTGATGGAGGACCGCGCCACGCTGCGTATCTCAAGCCAACACATCGCCAACTGGCTGCACCACGGGGTGGTGAGCGTTAAACAGGTAAAAGAAACCTTTGAGCGCATGGCCGCGGTGGTGGACAAACAAAACGCAGGCGACCCAGCCTACCAGCCCATGGCGGGGCGCTTCAAGCGCTCCAGCGCGTATCAGGCGGCATGCGACCTGGTGTTTAAGGGCATCGAGCAACCCAGCGGCTACACCGAGCCGCTGCTGCACGCTTGGCGTTTAAAAGTCAAAGGCTAACGCCCTGTGTAAGCACAAGCTTGGCTAGGTGGCCGCGCAAGCGGTCACCAAAGCGTTAATAAAACACTCAGCCACATCAAAGCCGGTTTGCTCGGTGATTTCACGAAAACACGTGGGGCTGGTGACATTGACCTCGGTTAACTTGTCGCCGATCACATCCAGGCCAACCAGCAACAGGCCGCGCGCGGCCAGCGTCGGGCCCAGGGCACGCGCAATGGCCAGGTCTTCGGCCGCCAAGGGCTGCGCCACGCCGCGCCCACCGGCGGCCAAGTTGCCACGCACTTCGCCCGCCTGCGGCAACCGCGCCAAGGCATAAGGCACGGGCTCGCCAGCGATCAACAACACCCGCTTGTCGCCCTGGGCAATCGCGGGTTGGTATTGCTGCACCATCAGTGTTTGCGCGCCGTTGTGGCCGAGTTGTTCAATGATGCTGCCAAGGTTGAGACCATCGGCCTTGACGCGAAAGATTCCCATCCCCCCCATGCCATCGAGCGGTTTAAGAATAATGTCTTGATGGACTTGGTGAAACGATCGAATGGCTTGCGCGCTGCGCGTCACCAAGGTTGGCGGCGCCCACCCGGCGAACTCCATTAACGCCAACTTTTCAGAATGATCACGTAAGGCTTGTGGCCGGTTAAAGACCTTGGCACCCTCGCGTGTGGCTTGCTCAAGCAGGTGTGTGGCGTACAAAAATTCGGCGTCAAACGGCGGGTCTTTGCGCATCAACACCGCGTCGTACGCGGTAAGTGCCTCGCGCTGCGCGGGCTGCAAGGTGTACCAAGGCGGCTGGTCTTTGGCGGGGGTGGGGACGTCAAGCAGGGTCAGCGCTTGCGTCCAGGCTTGCACCCCTTGTCCGCTTTGCCAATGCACGTGGCGCGGCTGGCACACGTGCAGCGCCATGCCGCGCCGACTGGCCTCGCGCATCATGGCGTAGGTGGTGTCTTTGTAGGGCTGAAAACTCTCAACCGGGTCAGCAACAAACAACAATTTCATGTCAAAGCCTTACTTTGGTACCCATTTCGATCACGGCGTTGTGCGGCAGATGCAAAAAGTCGGCGGCTGCCGCGGCGTTGCGGTGCATCGCCACAAAAAGCTTTTTACGCCAAGCCGCCATGTTCGTGGCGCCACCCGGCACCAGCGTATCACGTGATAAAAAGTAAGACGTTTGCATGGGGTCTATCACCAACCCAGGCGCCTCAACCAAGACCAAAGCCTTGGGTAAATCGGGCTCATTTTTAAAACCAAAACGCACCGTGACCTGCCAACACGCGTGGCCCAACGGCTCAACGCTGATGCGTTGCGCCAAGCCCACCCACGGCACCTCCACATGATGGACCGTAACAAAGAGGTTTTGCGCATGCAACACTTTGTTGTGCTTTAAGTTGTGCAACAACGCATGCGGCACCGATTGTGGCGTGGTGTTTAAAAACACCGCCGTACCCGGAACACGTACCGGTGCATCCAACATGACCGAGGCCAAAAAAGGCTGCAGCGCCAAAGCCTGGCCATCCAAGGCCTGCCTCATCGCTCGTCGCCCGGCACGCCAAGTGAACATGACAAGCGAGAGTGTGAAGCCAATCAGCAACGGAAACCAGCCACCGTCTACCATCTTGGTTAGGTTGGCGCCCAAAAACAACGCGTCCACCACCAAAAAACAGCCGGTGGCCAAGGCTGCCAGCAGCCACCCATGGCCCCACGCGTAACGCACCACAAAAAACGTCAGCAACGTGGTGACCAGCATGTCAATCGTAACCGCCACACCATACGCGGAGGCCAACTGACTGCTGCTTTGAAACACCAACACCGCCACCACAATCACCACAAACAATGTCCAATTCACCAGCGGCAGGTAGACCTGCCCGGCGTCACGGGCGCTGGTGTGCAACACCCGCATGCGCGGCAAATAGCCCAGCTGAATCAACTGCCGCGTCACACTGAAAGCGCCGGATATCAAGGCTTGCGAGGCGATCACCGTGGCCAAGGTGGCCAAAGCCACCAAAGGCCAGGCAAACCAGTCGGGCGCCATGGAGAAAAACGGATTGGTCACCGCCTCTGGCCGACGCAACAGCAACGCGCCCTGACCCAAGTAATTGATCACCAGCGCGGGCATGACCAGGCCAAACCACATCCAGCGAATCGGGCGTTTACCGAAGTGCCCCATATCGGCGTACAAGGCTTCTGCACCGGTGACACACAGCACCACCGCGGCCAGCAACAAAAAGCTCGACAGCGGTGCCTCTTGCACCAAAGCCCAGGCGTGATGCGGCGACAACGCCCACAGCACATCGGGGTTGGCCGCGATTTCTCGCAAGCCCAGCCATGCCAAGGTGCAAAACCACAGGCCTGTGAGCGGGGCAAACGCACGCCCCACCCCTTGGGTGCCGCGTCGCTGAAACGCAAACAAAGCGAACAAGATGGCAACGGTGGCGGGCAATACCGCCGCATGCCACGAGGGCGCCAACAGCGCCACCCCCTCAACGGCAGACAGCACCGAAATGGCCGGCGTGATCACGCCATCGCCATAAAACAACGCCGCCCCCATGATGCCTAGGGCAAACAACACCTTGGATAAAGTGGGGCGGTGCGCCACCGCCGAAGCCGCCAACGCGAGCATGGCCACCAAGCCACCTTCGCCTTGGTTATCGGCGCGTAGCACCAAGGTGACGTATTTAAGCGAAACAATGAAGGTGATGGACCAGATCAGCAGCGACAAAATGCCGTACACATGATCGGGGGTGTAAACAATCCAGCCCGAGGCAAACACCTCTTTGACGGCGTACAACACGCTGGTACCGATGTCGCCAAACACCACGCCCAAGGCGCCAAACGACAACGCCACAACCGAGGACTGTGGGCCACGTGCGTGGCCGTTCATACGCACATGGGCGTGAACATGCGCGCCTAGTCGATATCTTCGGCGTCGGGGTCGGTTTGCTCGAGCTCGTAGCTGGCGCCCAGCATAGCCAAACGCGCCAATACCCCGTACATGTAAAAGCGGTTGGGCGCGCTGACCCCTGGCTTCACGCCAGGCTCGGGCAAATGCGCGCTTTGGTCAAAAGCCAACGGCACAAAACTGGCACCAGGGGCGTTGAGGTTTTCATCAACCCCACGCTCGGCGTGTACCCGGTAAAAGCCTCCCACCACGTATCGATCGAGCATATACACCACCGGCTCAGCCACGGCCTCGTTGATGCGCTCGTTGGTTGTAACGCCCTCTTGAATCAGCACGTCGCTGACGGGCAAACCGTCTTTGACGGTGCTCATTTTGTTGCGTGTGCGGCGGTTGAGATCGTTGAGTTCGGCCGCGTCGCGCACCGTCATGATCCCCATGCCGTAGGTGCCGTTATCGGCCTTGATCACCACAAACGGCTTTTCCTGAATACCGTACTCTTTGTATTTACGTCGAATTTTGGTGAGTAGCACGTCCACGTTGTCGCGCATGCAAGCCATGCCCTCGCCGTCGGCAAAATCCACCTGACCACAATGGTTGAACATGGGATTGATCAACCAATGATCCATGCCCAACAATTTGGCAAAGCGCTTGGCCACCTCCTCGTACGCGGCAAAGTGCGTGGACTTGCGCCGCACCGACCAGCCCGCGTGCAGCGGCGGCAGCACAAACTGCTCGTGCAGGTTTTGCAGCACGGCGGGGGTGCCCGCGCTTAGGTCGTTGTTGATCAGCACGGTGCACGGGTCAAACCCTTTCAGGCCAATGCGGCGCCCGTCGCGCTGCAACGGCTCCAGGGTGAGCGTCTCGCCGCTGCTGAGCGTGATGTCGGTGGGCTCAAGAATGTCTGGGTTGAGCGAGCCCAAGCGCACGTTCAGCCCAGCCTGCTCAAAAATACGCTGCAACTGCACCACGTTGCGCAGATAAAACGTGTTGCGGGTGTGGTTCTCGGGCACCAGCAAGAGGTTTTTTGCCTCAGGGCAAATTTTTTCAATCGCCGCCATGGCCGCTTGCACCGCCAACGGCAACATCTCGTCAGTTAGGTTGTTCCACCCACCGGGGTACAGGTTGGTGTCCACCGGCGCGAGCTTGAAGCCGGCGTTGCGAATGTCCACCGAGGTGTAAAACGGCGGCGTGTGCTCCATCCACTCGAGACGAAACCAACGTTCGATCGCTGGCATGGACTCCAAAATGCGCTGCTCGAGTTCATTGATGGGCCCGGTGAGGGCAGTAACCAAATGTGGAACCATAAACCTTGGGTGTCTCAGTGTGTGAATCAGGTGCGGATCTGCCCGTGCCCAAGTACCACGTACTTGACGCTGGTTAAACCAGCCACGCCCACGGGGCCGCGCGCGTGTAGTTTGTCGGTGGAGATACCAATCTCAGCCCCCAAGCCGTACTCAAAGCCATCGGCAAACCGGGTGCTGGCGTTGATCATGACGCTGGCCGAGTCGACCTCGCGCACAAAGCGTTGCCCGCGCGCATGATCGCGCGTCACGATGGCATCGGTGTGGTGGCTGCCGTAGGCGTTGATGTGGGCAATGGCCTCATCGAGGTCAGCCACCACCTTCACGCTCAAAATCGGCGCCAAGTATTCGGTGGCCCAATCGGCTTCAGTTGCCGGGGTGAGCCGCACATTCGCAACGGTGGCTAGGCAGGCCATCGCCTGGTCGCAGGCACGCAGCTCCACCCCTTTGGCCGCCATGACCGCGCCCAGCGCAGGCAAAAAGGCCTGGGCCTCGGCACGCGCCACCAACAAGCTTTCGGCCGCGTTGCAGGGACTGTATTTTTGCGTCTTGGCGTTTTCTATCAGGCGCAACGCCATGTCCAGATCGGCCCCTTGGTCAACATACACATGGCAGTTGCCGTCCAGGTGCTTAAGCACAGGGATACGCGACTCGGCGCTGACGCGTTCAATCAAGCCCTTGCCGCCACGCGGCACCACCACGTCGATCGACGCCTGCAGCTGCAACAACGCCCCAACGGCGGCGCGGTCGGTCACGGGCACCAGCTGTACCGCATCGGCGGGTAAGCCCGCCGCCACCAACGCCGCGGCAACACAATCGAGCAGCGCCCGGTTGGACGCCGTGGCCTCTGAGCCGCCTCGCAAAATACAAGCGTTGCCACTTTTTATCGCCAACGATGCCGCCTCGATGGTGACGTTGGGACGGCTTTCGTAAATCATGGCAAAGACACCCAAGGGCACGCGCATTTGCCCTACGCGGATACCGCTGGGCTGCTCGGCGAACCCAAACATTTCACCCACGATATCGGGCATGGCGGCAAGCTGCTCGCAGCCCTGTGCGCAGGTTTGTAGGGTCTTGTCGTCCAGCCTTAACCGGTCGAGCATGGGCCCTTGCAAGCCTGCCGCTTGGGCCGCCTCAAGGTCTTGCTGATTGGCCTGCTGGAGCGCCTGGCGCTGCTGCTGCAGTTGCGCGGCCAGCCCACGCAGCGCGTCGCGCCGCTGCGCGGCGCTGGCTTTAGCCAATGCCGCCGACGCCGCCCGAGCGGCTGCCCCAAGACGGCCTACCAAGGCATCGATGTCCTCGCTGTTCATGGCGCTATTGTCGCACCCTTAGGGGGTAACCCCTAGACGCGGCAACCCTGCGCCACCTGGCGCGCCAACTGCCGCAAGGCAAGCCATGGCTGAGCAGGCCAAGTGGGCAGACGCAAACCCTTGATGACCCCGTCCACCTCGTGGGCGTGCCGCAGCCAGCGCACGGTTTGGGCGCGTGACATGCGCGGGGCAACGCGGGCCATCAGGCGCTCCCTGTCGCCCCATACCCGCTGCTCACGCAACACCGCCGGCAGCGAGCGGCCCGAGCCCAAGCCTTTGCAAATTTGGTCACAGCTGCGTAATTCTTCGGCCAAAGCAAAATGCACCAACACCGGCGAGGCACCCTCGGCCTCCAGCCCAACCAACATGCGCTCGGCGCGCTCAACCTGCCCATCCAACACCGCCGCGGACAGCCCAAAAGGATCAAAGCGCGCCACATCGGCCACCGCCGCCTCAATTTGCGCCAGGGTCAACGTGCCCTCGGGGTATAACAAAGCAAGTTTTTGTACCTCTTGGTGCGCGGCCAACAAATTGCCCTCAACGCAAGCCGCCAGCCATTGCAAGCTGCGCTCGCCTTCGTCACCCGGTGCTACGCGCTGGCCTTGTGCAGCCAAGCGCTTGGCCAACCACGCCGGCAACGCGGCACGCGCCACTGGGTTAACACGCAGCACCACCCCGGCTTGCTCCAGTGCCGCCATCCACGCGCTTTTGATTTGGGTGCCGTCCAACTTGGGTAACAGCACCAAGGTAAGGGTGTCGCCGGCGGCTTGTCCCGCCAGTTGGTCGGCCAACTGCTGCAGGGCTTGTGAGCCCAGCTTGCCCGGCTTACCCGCCGGAATGCGCACCTCGATCAGCTGCCGATCACCAAACAGGCTAAGGCTGGCGTGGCTGGCCAGCACCGGGGTCCAGTCGTCGTTGGCCGAGGCAATGGTGCACACCTGCCGTTGGCCATACCCGGCCTCGCGCGCGGCGCGGCGAATGGCGTCGCCGGCCTCTTGCAGCAGCAACGGCTCGGCACCGTGCAACACGTAAAGGGCTCGCAGACCCTGCCGCAGGTGGGCCTCAAGCTGCTCGAGCTCGAGTCGCATGCGCCTTAGCGTCCACCCCAGGCCGCCAAGCGCCGCAGCACCGACTGCGCGGCGCGCGCTTGCATGTCGCGCAGCAACGTGGCTTCTTCGGTGGCTTTGGCCAAGGCGGCGCTTTCTTCGTAGCTCATGTCTTGCACCAGTTCCAGTTGGTCACGCAACACCGGCTCGTCGTTGGGCTGCGCGGTGGCAGGATACAAGGCATACGCAAACTGCACGCCCAACTCAATCTCGCGCACACGGCCCGAGACCACCGTACCCACCACCTGACGACTGGTACGGTCTTGTGCAACCTGCAGCCGCCATGACGCAGACGACGCCTCCGCGGCGTCATCGCGCCACACCTTGACCTCGTTTAACGCCAACGCCTGTTGCAAGGCCTGGGTCACGCCACCTTGCACACCGGTGATCACCAGCTGACGAAACGGCAAACTCACTTGGCCACGCAAACGAAAACCGCAGCCAGCCAAAGCGCCCACGGCCACCATACCCAAGACATGCCGACGTTGCATCATGCGGTTCACCCCTACACCACCACGTTTACCAAGCGCCCAGGCACCACCACCACTTTGCGCGGCGTGGCACCGGCGGCGTATCGCGCCAACACATCGCTGGCCAGCGCGGCGGCCTCAATCGTTTGGGTGTCGGCTTGGGCCGCAACGGTCAGGCTGCCGCGCAACTTGCCGTTGATTTGCAACACCAATTCAATCTCGTCTTGTTGCAGCGCGGCCTCATCGACTTGCGGCCATGGTGCATCGAGCAGCGGCCCGTGGGGCGTGGCGTAACCCAAGGTTTGCCACAGCGCCTCGGTGATGTGTGGGCACGCTGGGTACAACACCCGCAACAGCAAGCCAAAGCCCTCGGCTTGCGCCCCAGGGTGACACGCGGCCGCCCCCTCCAAGGCGTTAAGCATTTTCATCACCGCCGAGACCACGGTGTTGTACTGCATGCGTTCGTAGTCGTAGGTGGCTTGCCGCAACACGGTGTGCAGCTCGCGCCGCAGGGTTTGCGCAGCGGCTGGCAGGGGCGTTTGATTCGCTGTTAAACCTTGCCTGATCGCCTGTTGGTGCGTGTGCCCATAAGCCCACACGCGTCGCAAAAAGCGCGCGCTGCCTTCAACCGCCGAGTCGTTCCACTCAAGCGTGGCCTCGGGTGGCGCGGTGAACATGGTGTAGAGCCTGGCGGTGTCGGCGCCGTAGCGCTCGATCAAATCTTGCGGGTCCACCCCGTTGTTTTTGCTTTTGCTCATGGTGCCCACCCCCTCGTAGGTAATGGGCGTGCCTGCGGGCAACGGGCCTTTGGCGTCTTTGAGTACGGCGCCGGTTACCTTGCCGCTTTCATCGGTTACGTCTTGCACCTCGTGCGGCCAAAAATACTCCACGCCGCCTTTGGCGTCTTTACGCGAGTAAATGTGGTTGAGCACCATGCCTTGGGTGAGCAACTTGGTAAAGGGTTCGTCCACCGCCACCAAGCCCACATCACGCATGACCTTGGTCCAAAAGCGCGCGTACAACAAGTGCAAAATGGCGTGCTCAATGCCGCCAATGTACTGGTCCATGGGCATCCAGTAGCGCGCACCCTCGGCCACCATGGCGTCGTCGCGCTGCGGGTCGCAGTAACGCATGAAGTACCACGCCGAATCCACAAAGGTGTCCATGGTGTCGGTTTCGCGCCGTGCTGGCTTGCCGCATGTTGGGCAGGCCACGCGCAAAAACGACTCGCATTGATTCAACGGGTTGCCACTGCCATCGGGCACCAAATCTTGCGGCAGTTGCACCGGCAGGTCGGCCTCGGGTACGGGCACGGCACCGCAGTCGTTGCAATGAATCATCGGGATGGGCGTACCCCAGTAGCGCTGGCGACTGATGCCCCAATCGCGCAAACGCCAGGTGGTTTGTTTGTCGCCCAAGCCACGCTCGGCCAGCGTGCTGGCCACGTGGTCCACCGCCTGTGCAAACGCCATGCCGTCAAGCACACCCGAGTTCACACACACACCGTCTTTGCTGGCGTACCACGGCTGCCAACGGGTGGCATCAAAGACCTCATCGGCTTGACGTGACGCCACCACCTGCTGAATCGGCAAACCGTATTTAAGGGCAAAGGCAAAGTCGCGCTCGTCGTGGGCGGGCACCCCCATGACCGCGCCACCGCCGTAGCTCATGAGCACGTAATTGCCCACCCACACCGCCACCGGCTCACCTGTCAGCGGATGCTGCACCTGCAAACCGGTGTCCATGCCTTCTTTGTCTTTGGCGGCAAGCTCAGCCTCGGTGGTGCCACCTTGTTTGCATCGTTCAATAAAGTCGGCCAAACCCGGCTGGTTGGCTGCAGCGTGCAGCGCCAGCGGGTGTTCGGGTGCCACCGCACAAAAGGTGACCCCCATGATGGTGTCGGCGCGGGTGGTAAACACCTGCATGCGGCCGTTTTGAATCAACCCACCGTTGCTGTCGTGGATGTCGTGGGTAAAGGCAAAACTCACACCTTGGCTTTTACCTATCCAGTTTTCTTGCATCAATCGCACCCGGGCGGGCCACCCATCGAGGGTGGCGTGTTCGCCGTCGGGTTGCACATGATCGAGCAATTCTTGTGCGTAATCGGTGATGCGCAAATAGTAGCCAGGGATTTCACGCTTTTCCACCGGCGCGCCGGTGCGCCAGCCACGGCCGTCGATCACTTGCTCATTGGCCAGCACCGTTTGGTCAACCGGGTCCCAGTTCACCACTTGGGTTTTGCGGTACGCAATGCCTTTTTCAAGCATTTTCAAAAACAGCCACTGGTTCCACTTGTAGTAGCTGGCATCGCAGGTGGCAACCTCGCGCGACCAATCGATGGCCAAACCCATGGCCTGCATTTGTTGCTTCATGTACGCAATGTTGTCGTACGTCCAGCGCGCCGGCGGCACACCATTTTTCATGGCCGCGTTTTCTGCGGGCAAGCCAAACGCGTCCCAGCCCATGGGCATGAGGACGTTGTAGCCTTTCATGCGTAGCTGACGCGCCAGCATGTCGTTGATGGTGTAGTTGCGCACATGCCCCATGTGCAGCTTGCCACTGGGGTAAGGCAGCATGGAGCAGGCGTAGTACTTGGGGCGCGCACTGTCTTCGGTGACGCGGTATACGTCGCTGGCGCGCCACTGCGCTTGTATGGCAGGCTCCAGCGTTTGCGGTTCGTAGTTGGCTTGCATGGCAGGGATCAACGCAACCCCAGCACGTCAAACATGTCGTAAAGGCCGGCGGGATGCTTGGATAAAAAACGTGCCGCGCGCAAACTGCCTTGCGCGTAGGTGGCACGGCTGGATGATTTATGCGTGATTTCGATGCGCTCCCCGGTACCTGCAAACAACACCGTGTGGTCGCCCACGATATCGCCGCCACGAATCGTGGCAAAGCCAATGGTGGAGGGGTCGCGCTCGCCGGTGATGCCTTCGCGGGCATACACCGCACAATCGCGCAAATCGCGCCCCAAGGCATCGGCCACCACCTCACCCATGCGCAACGCGGTGCCCGATGGTGCATCGACCTTGTGCCGGTGGTGGGCCTCGATCACCTCGATGTCAAAGCCCTCGGGCAAAGCCCGCGCCGCGGTCTCAAGCAGCTTAAGCGTGACGTTGACGCCAACACTCATGTTGGGCGCCATCACCACCCCCACCCGAGTCGCCGCTTGCGCAATAGCCGCCTTTTGCTGATCATCGAACCCGGTGGTGCCAATGACCATGGCAACCCCAGCCTGCGCGGCCACGGCGGCATGCGCCACCGTGCCCTCAGGACGGGTGAAGTCAATCAAGCAATCGGCCCCTTGCAGCGCGGCGGCCACGTCCGCCTGTATCGTGACGCCGGTGTTGAGCCCGGCAAAGGCGCCGGCATCGTGCCCCAAGACTGGGCTTTGGCTGTGTTCAAGCGCGCCCACCAAGGCGCAATCGGGTGCTTGGGTGATGGCTTCAATCAGCATGCGACCCATGCGGCCGCTGGCACCGGCAACCACCAATCGCAACGGAGCGGCGCTCATGGCTGGGTCGGCGTAAGGGCCGGGTAGTCGCGCGGCGGCGCACGTTTGAGTTCGAGCGCGGCCGTCGGGGGTGGCGTCACCGCCAAGGTTTTGGGGTCGGCCTTTAACACCACCTTATCCTGCCCTGGCGGCTCGCTGGGCCCAATGCTTTGAACAAATTCGCGCTCGGTTGGCAACACGTCGTCGCCGGCGACGCGCTGCAATTGGTCTTGTGCAAAAAACACCGTAAAGCGCCGCTCCTGAACCGCTTGCCCAGCGCGCTGCATGGTGAAGACGTAATCCCAACGGTCTTGGTGAAACACGCTTTGCAGCAAAGGCGTGCCCAGCACCGCCCGCACCTGCTCACGGGTCATGCCCGGCGTTAAGGCCTGCGCTTGCTCGTGTGTGACCACATTGCCTTGCAACACCACCGGCCGGTAGGTGGACAACACGCCCTCGACAGAGTTGGCTGAAGGCACAGACCAGGCCGAGCATGCTGAGAGCATGACACCAAGAGTGGCAGCCCACAACGGGCGCGCGACAAAACCAACCATGAGTACCTACGTATCAGCGTATGAAAACGCCACTGGGCTTATGATGAATGCATTGTAGATGAGCGCCCTGCGCCACCGCTTATGCCCGGCATTGAAGAAATCAAAAACACCGGCCTCAAAGCCACCGCACCCCGGGTTCGCATTTTGGAGCTGTTTCAGGGCGCCGAACGACGCCACCTGAGCGCCGAGGATGTTTACCGCCAGCTGCTGATCGACGGCAGCGACATTGGCCTGGCCACGGTGTACCGCGTGCTCACCCAATTTGAGCAAGCGGGGCTGTTGCGCCGCAGCACCTTTGAGACCGGCAAGGCCGTGTTTGAGCTGGATGAGGGCACCCACCACGACCATTTGGTGTGCTTGGATTGCGGTCGGGTTGAGGAATTTCTTGACCCCGCCATTGAGCAACGCCAACAAGCGATTGCCAAGGCCCGCGGCTTTGCGCTGCAAGAGCACGCGTTGGCGCTTTATGCCACCTGCGAGCAACACGCCTGCCCGCATCGGCACAACGCGGCAGCTGGCCCGCTGGAGGCCCCGGCCGAGCGCGGCGCGGGTTAAGCCAAATCCTCGGGTGATTGCATGGCGCGCGCTTGGCGCTGCACAAAATCCCGGTAAGTGTCGATGCCACGCAGCTGCAAAATGGTGTTGCGCACCGCCGCCTCCACCAGCACGGCGATGTTGCGCCCCGCCACCACGGGGATGATGCTTTTGCGAACCGGCACCTCAAGCACGTCTTGATAAATCGGCTCGGTGGGCATGCGCTCGTGGTCGCGCCCAATGCTTTCGAGCTGCACCAGTTGCACGATCAGCTTGAGCCGCATACGCCGCCGCACCGCGGTCTCGCCAAAAATCGCCTTGATATCCAACAACCCTATGCCGCGCACCTCCAGCAGGTTTTGCAGCAGCGCCGGGCATCGGCCCTCGATGGTGGACTGGTTGATGCGAAACATATCCACCGCGTCGTCGGCCACCAAGCCATGGCCGCGGGATATCAACTCCAGCCCCAGTTCACTTTTACCTAGGCCGGATTCGCCGGTAATCAGCACCCCCATGCCCAAGATGTCCATGAACACCCCATGCATGGTGTCGCGCTCGGCAAAGTGCTTGGCCAAATAGGTCCGCAACACATCAACCGTAAACGCCGCTGGCTCGGCCGTGGCAAACAGCGGCACGCCCACGCGCTCGCACAACGTGCGCAGCACCTCGGGCACCGGCTGGCCATCGGCCACCACCAGCACCGGCGGCTCAAGTTTGAGCACCCGGGTCACGCGCCGCCGGCAATCGTCCTCGGTGTCGCGCAGCAGGTAAGCCATTTCGCGCTCACCAAGCACCTGCACCCGGTACGGATGGATGTAATTCAGGTGCCCCACCAAATCGGCGCCCGAGCGCGCGGCCTGCACCGCGCCTTCTTCAAATTGACGCTCAGAGGCCTGAAGCCCGGCCACCCACTGCCACTTTAGGCGTTCACGGTGATGCTCAAATAAGCGGTCGGCGCTGATCGCCGTGGGCTTCATGCCGAGGCGTGGGCCGATTGCCAACCGGCGATAAGGCGATGCAATTGCGTGGCATCGGCGGCGTGCTTGATGGCCTCGCGCAACTCCGCGTCGCTCAGAATCTCTGCAATCTCTGACAAGATTTCCAAATGTTTTTGCGTGGCGGCCTCTGGCACCAGCAAACAAATCAGCAGCACCACCGGCTGCTCATCGGGCGCGTCAAACGGCACCGGTTGCGCCAACTGAAACACCGCCGCCATCGGCTCTTTCAGCCCCTTGATGCGTCCGTGCGGAATGGCCACGCCGTGGCCCAAGCCGGTTGAGCCCAAGCGCTCACGTGCAAACAAGCTGTCGGTGATGGTGGAGCGGTTCAGCCCATGCGAGGCTTCGAACAACAGCCCCACCTCTTCGAAAGCGCGCTTTTTGCTCGTCACCTCCACATTGACCAACACTTGCTCGAGTGGAAGGATGTTTGCGAGTCGATTCATGTTTGTCCTCAAAACCAAACACAGGCGCGCTGGCTGCCGCGCACCACCGATAAAAAAGCCACTCACAGCTTAGGAGTGGCTTCTAGGTGCTGCGCATTGTGCGCCCATTTTGAGGTCAAAGCAAGGGTTTACCCCAAAATAACCTGGACCGGTGTTTAGCCCACGGCCATGCGCTTGCTGGCCTGGTGATGGTGGTCTTGGGTCTTGTCTTTGTGCTTGAGCACCTGCCGATCGAGCTTGTCCGCCAACTGGTCGACCGCTGCGTACAAATCGGCGTGGGCGGATTCGGCAAACAAATCGCGTCCTTTGACATGAATATTGCACTCAGCTTTTTGCCGTAAGTCTTTGTCTTTTAATGGATCAACCGACAGCAATACTTTCACATCCACCACCTGATCAAAGTGGCGCGTGATGCGCTCGAGCTTGTGGATCACGTATTCACGCAGTGCCGGCGTAATGTCCAAATGGTGGCCGCTGATGGTGAGATTCATGGCTGTTCCTCCTGTTTCGGGTTGGTTTTGCACACATCCCCTTCGCCGTGAAGGGGCTTTTGAACCACTATGCCTGATGCGTGCCCTTCGTGCAAGCCGCCGCGCCGCCTAAGAGGACTCCATGTGTTGCATGCGCCGCCCCACCCCAATGGCCGCCAACGCCACCACCGAGCCCACCAGGCCATTGATCCAGTAGCCCTGCACCTGCCCCATGGCGTTGGTGTGGATGAGGTAGCCCCCCACAAAGGTGGCCAGGCCCATGGCCAGCGACTGCACGGCACCGTTGAGGGCCATGAAAGTGCCGCGCAGCGCCGGCACGGCCGCGGCCGACACCAAGGCCATCACGGGAACCAAGCGGCCACTGACCACCACAAAAAACACCGTGCTTACCCCCACCACCACGGCAAAGGGCACCTCGGGCAGGGTGGTCAGCGCCATCAGCGGCAACGCCGTGAGCGCGGCCAGGCGTTCGTACACCCAGCGCTTGCCGCGGGCGTCGGCCCAACGCCCCAATTGGCGCGAAGTAAAAAAGGTAACCACGCCGCCGATCAGGTACATCCACGGCAACTGCTCGGTGCGCACGCCGACGTTGCTTTGCAAGTAGATGGTGATGTAAGGAATCACGGTGAACCCCACCCCAACATTCAAGGCGGTAAAAGCGAAGGCCCGCCGGTGGTTGGGCGCTTGCAACACCTGCCACCAGCGTTTGGCCACGGCTTTGGCCCCGGGTGGCGGGCCCTGGGCCGCCAAGTGCCCGTCCAGCGCCGGCAGTTGCACCGCCGCCAACAGCAGCAACGCGGCGCTTAAGCCAGCGAGCATCACAAAGGGTGCGTGCCACTGCCACGCCGAGGCCAGCCACAGGCTCACTGGCACCCCTGCCACCGTGGTGAGTGAAAAAGCCGACATCAACACCCCCATGGCGCGACCCCGGCGCTCAAACGGCACCACCTCGGCAATGATGAGCTGCGCCAGCGTAAACAACACCCCGCCAAACATGCCAGCGGCCACACGGGCCAACATCAGCCACGCGTAACTGGGGGCGTAAGCGCAAGCCAAGGTGGCCAAGGCAAAACCACTGTAAAGCACCATCAGCACATGTTTGCGGCCAAAGCGGTCAATAAAAAACGAGGCCAACAGGCTGGAGCACCCGGCCGCCAAGGTATACGCCGACACCAGCAAGCCAAAAGCCGCAGGGGTGATGCCAAACAATGCGGTCAGCTGCGGCCCCAGCGGCATCATGATCATGAAATCTAAAGTGTGCGTCAGCTGAATGCCGGCCAAGGTCACCAGCAGCCAGCGCTCGCGCCCCGGCGCCATTACCGCGTTGTCCATTCAAAATATCCTAAGCAAGGGTTACCACTAATGTAACGGACAGCGATGCGATAATGCACTTTTGTTAAACGAAAAAACCATGGAACCTAGCCCAAGTTGCTAGCTTTCGGTCGAGTTTGTTGGGCGCCTAACCAGCGCCCGTGCATGGTCAGGCCGAAAGCGTCCCACGCCCACGCCGCCCTTTGGCGCACCCGCTTGCCCCGGAGTCTGACATGCTCAACGTCTTTACGCTTACCCACGGTCGCTTGGTTCAAGACGAAATTGAATCGTTTGCCGACTTGGCGCAACTGCAACCCATTTGGGTTGACATGGAATCGCCCACCGAGGATGAGCAGCGCTGGGTAAAAAGCCACTTTGGCCTGGATATGCCAGACGATGTCATGGCCGACGACATCGAGGAGTCGGCCCGCTTTTACGAAGAAGACAACGGCGAGTGGCACATTCGCAGCGATTTCTTAATCGCCGACGAAGACCATCCGCACACCGCACGCGTGGCCTTTGTGCTGCGCCAAACCCATGGCGCCCCAGACTCACCTGGTGTGTTGTTTTCGATTCACGAAGAAGATCTACCCGTTTTTCGGCTGCTGCGCCTGCGCGCGCGTCGCATGCCTGGCCTGACAGAAGACGCCAAAGATGTGTTGCTGATGCTGTTTGACACCGACGCCGAGTACTCGGCCGACGTGCTCGAGACCCTTTATGACGAGTTGGAGGCCAGCAGCCGTTTGGTGCTGGAAGGCAACGTAGACGACGAGGTGGCCAGCACGGTGCTGGCCGCGATTGCACGCAACGAAGACATGTCGGGGCGCATTCGGCGCAACGTCATGGACACCCGCCGCGCCGTGAGCTTTTTAATGCGCAGCCGTTTGCTAAGCGCAGGGCAATTTGAAGACGCCCGCCAAATCTTGCGCGATCTGGATTCGCTCGACTCGCACACCACGTTCGTATTTGAAAAAATTAACTTTCTGATGGATGCCACGGTGGGCTTCATTAACATCAACCAAAACAAGATCATCAAGCTTTTTTCGGTTGCCAGCGTCGCGCTGCTTCCGCCCACCATGGTGGCAAGCCTGTACGGCATGAACTTTCAGTTCATGCCCGAGCTGCAGTGGAAATACGGTTATTTGTTTGCCCTGGGTCTGATGGCGGCGTCGGCCGCGCTGCCCATGATTTACTTCAGGCGACGCGGCTGGCTGAAATAAGCCTGCGCCCGCTCGCTGGCGGTCCTAAGCGCTGCGTAACGCGCGGCGCAAGATTTTGCCCACCGGGGTTTTGGGCAATTCCGTTCGATACTCGATTCGGCGCGGCACTTTATAAGCGGTTAGGTGTTCGCGGCAATGCCTCAAGATGGTCTGGTCGGTCAGCGACGCGTCTTTGCGCACCACCACCAGCCTTACCGATTCACCCGTTTCATCGTTTGGATCACCCACCGCCGCGCACTCGAGTACGCCGGGCACTTGGGCAACCACCTCTTCGATCTCGTTGGGGTAAACATTGAAGCCAGAGACCAAAATCATGTCTTTTTTGCGGTCGGCATCCATCACCCCGATGTCACCCGATTTAAAGTAGCCGTCGGCGGTCATGACCTTGGCGGTTTCGTCTGGGCGCTGCCAATACCCCGCCATCAATTGCGGGCCCTTGATGGCAATTTCACCCGCCTCGCCTGGGGCGCAGGGGCGGCCGTCGTCGTCCAAAATTTTCATATCGGTGCCGGGGATCGGCACACCGATGGTGCCCGAAAATTCGCTGCTGTCGACTGGGTTGCAACAGGCCGAAGGCGAGGTTTCCGATAAGCCGTAACCTTCGCAAATGGCACACCCTGTTTTGTCCCGCCACTGGCGTGCCACCGCTTCTTGCACGGCCATGCCGCCGCCGAGTGAGACACACAAATGAGACCAATCCACTTGGTCAAAGTCGGGGTGATTGACCAAACCATTGAACAAGGTGTTCACCGCCGGCAGCTGATGAAACACATGCCGGCTGAGTTCTTTCAACGTGGCCGATAGATCACGCGGGTTGGGGATAAGAATATTTTTTGCCCCCACGCGCATGCCCAGCATCATGTTGATGGTGAAAGCAAAAATGTGATACAGCGGCAACGCGCACACGTAGGTGGGCTGCTGGTGCGCGGGAATGCGCTTTAACGCTGGGGCGTTCCATGCCTCCGATTGCAGCAAGTTGGCCACGATGTTGCGGTGCTGCAGCACCGCACCCTTGCTCACGCCGGTGGTGCCGCCGGTGTATTGCAGCACGGCCACGTCTTGCGGCCCTGGCTTGGCAGGGGTCCAGGCTTGCTTGGCACCCCGGCGTAAGGCCTCGTTAAAGCGTACCGCGTGCGGCAACTCAAACGCCGGCACCAACCGCTTCACGCGACGCACCACATGATTCACGACGCCGCCCTTGATCAGCCCCAAGCTGTCGCCCATGGCGGCCAGCAGCACATGCTTAACCGGTGTTTGCGGCATGCATGCTTGCAACGTGGCCGCAAAATTCTCCAGTATCACGATCACCGTGGCGCCGGCATCGTGCAGCTGATGTTGCAACTCACGCGCGGTGTACAGCGGGTTGACGTTGACCACCACAAAACCCGCACGCAACACCGCCGCCACCGCGATGGGGTATTGCGGCACATTGGGCAGCATGATGGCCACGCGATCGCCCTTGGCCAGGCCCAAGCCTTGGAGGTAGGCGGCCAGGGCTTGCGAACGCTGGTCGATGTCGCGGTATCGGATGTCTTTGCCTAAAAAGCTGTACGCGGCGCGCGAACCGTAAGCGGCAAAGCTGTTGTCCATGAGTTCCACCAGCGATTGGTACTGGTGGACATCGACATCAGCGGGCACCCCCTCGGGGTAGGCGCTTAGCCATGGGCGCTCAGCGGTGGCGGCGGGCATGCAAAGGTCTCCAACAACACGGCCGGCAACAGCCCCGTTTGGGCCGTTACCTTGCTTGCATTGTGTGGGCAGACAGCGCCCGCCTGCCCTATGGCTTTCCCTTACACGCGGCTGACACCGCCTGCGCCAGCGCTAGTGGGTATTGGCCAGTTGCTCAAGAATGGCTGGGTTCTCCAGCGTGGAGACGTCTTGGGTGATCGCCTCACCTTTGGCAATCGCGCGCAACAAACGCCGCATGATTTTTCCTGAGCGGGTTTTGGGCAAGTTTTCACCAAAGCGGATTTCTTTGGGCTTGGCAATCGGCCCAATCTCTTTGGCAACCCAATTGCGCAACTCGGTGGCCAGTTGCTTGCCTTCGTCGCCAGTGGGCAGCGCACGCTTGAGCACCACAAACGCCACAATGGCCTCGCCGGTGGTGTCGTCGGGCCGACCCACCACGGCGGCTTCGGCAACCAAATCGGTTTTGGCCACCAAAGCCGACTCAATTTCCATGGTCCCCAGCCGATGGCCCGAAACGTTGAGCACGTCGTCAATACGGCCCGTGATGCGGAAATACCCACGATCGGCGCTGCGTACCGCGCCGTCACCGGCCAAGTACATGGTGCCACCCAACTCGGGCGGAAAGTACGATGCCTTAAACCGCTGCGGGTCGCCCCAAATGTTGCGAATCATGCTTGGCCATGGTTTTTTAATCACCAACATGCCGCCGGAGCCGTTGGGCATGTCGTTGCCGCTTTCGTCCACAATCGCTGCAGCAATGCCAGGCAAGGGCAAGGTGCACGACCCTGGCACCAGCGGCGTGGCGCCCGGCAACGGGGTGATCATGTGCCCACCGGTTTCGGTTTGCCAAAACGTATCCACAATCGGGCACCGTTGCCCGCCCACGTGCTCGTGGTACCACATCCACGCCTCGGGGTTGATGGGCTCGCCGACCGAGCCCAGCAGGCGCAACGAACTTAGGTTGCTGTGCTTGGGGTGCACCGTGTCGTTGGTTTCGGCGGCTTTGATCAATGAGCGAATGGCCGTGGGCGCGGTGTAAAACACGGTGCAGCCATGGCGTTCAATCATGCGCCAAAAGCGCGAGGCATCGGGGTAGGTTGGCACACCCTCAAAAATAATTTGTGTCGCGCCCGCCGCCAACGGCCCGTACGCCACATAGCTGTGTCCGGTGATCCATCCAATGTCAGCGGTGCACCAAAAGATATCGTTTGGCCGAATGTCAAACGTCCACTGCATGGTTAAGCGCGCCCACAGCAGGTACCCGGCGGTGCTGTGTTGCACACCTTTGGGCTTACCGGTGGAGCCCGATGTGTACAAGATAAACAAGGGGTGCTCGGCCTCTACCACCTCGGGCGCGCACTGACTGGGCTGACCCTGCAAGGCGTCGTGCAACCATAGGTCGCGACCGGCTTGCATGTTGACCTCGGTGCCGGTGCGCCGATACACCAACACCTGGCGTAAGGTGTCGCAGCCACCCAAGCCAATCGCGTCGTCAACAATCGCCTTAAGGGGCAGCTCTTTGCCACCGCGCATTTGGTAGTTGGCGGTGATCACGGCCACCGCGCCGGCATCAATGATGCGCTCTTGCAACGCCTTGGCAGAAAACCCGCCAAATACCACCGAGTGCGTCGCGCCAATGCGCGCGCAGGCTTGCATGGCCACCACCCCTTCGATGGTCATGGGCATGTAAATCACCACCCGATCGCCCTTTTGAATGCCCATGGCTTTTAACGCGTTGGCAAATTGCGCCACGCGCTCAAGCAGTTCGCGATAGGTCACCCGCGTCACCTGCCCGTCGTCGGACTCAAAAATAATGGCGGTTTTGGTCTCAACGTCGGTGCCCATGTGGCGATCCAAACAGTTGGCCGAGGCGTTCAGCTGGCCGTCTTCGAACCAGCGGTAAAACGGCGCCTGCGCCGCGTTGAGCGTTTGCGTAAAGGGCTTGTGCCACACCAAGGTTTCGCGCGCCAAGCGCGCCCAAAACCCTTCGTAATCGGTGTCGGCCTCGCGGCACAACGCGTGGTAGGCGTCCATGCCAGCAATGCAGGCACCTTGCTGAGCCGCGGCAGAGGGCTCAAATACCCGGTTCTCGACCAAAACCGATTCAATCGCAGACGATGGCGTGTTGGACATGATTGCCTCCCGTGTAGTCGCTGCGCCACCCCCTGTGGCGCCACCCGTCAAAGCGCCAAGTGTGTCGCCAGGCTCTTACCAATCACTTACACCGCGCCCGTCTTTACTCTACTGCCTTGGTGATGTCCTCGACAATTTTTTTGGCGTCGCCAAACACCATCATGGTTTTGTCCATATAAAACAGCTCGTTGTCCAGGCCAGCATAGCCCGCGGCCATGGAGCGCTTGTTCACGATCACGGTCTTGGCTTTGTAGGCGTCGAGAATGGGCATGCCGTAAATGGGACTGCCTTTTTGCAGCGCCAATGGGTTAACCACGTCGTTGGCGCCCAGTACGATGGCCACGTCCGCTTGGCCAAATTCGGCGTTGATGTCTTCCATCTCAAACACTTGGTCGTAGGGCACCTCGGCCTCGGCGAGCAACACGTTCATGTGGCCCGGCATGCGGCCAGCCACCGGGTGAATGGCGTACTTCACCGAAATGCCATGCTCGGTGAGCTTATGTGCCAGCTCTTTAACCGCGTGCTGAGCCCGCGCCACCGCCAAGCCATAGCCCGGCACAATCACCACAGTTTCGGCGTTTTGCAAAATAAATGCCGCATCGTCGGCGCTGCCTGATTTGACACTGCGCTGCTCGCCGCCACCGGTGACGCTGCCAGCGTCACCACCAAAGCCTCCCAAGATCACGCTAACAAACGAGCGGTTCATGGCTTTGCACATGATGTAGCTCAGAATCGCGCCCGACGAACCCACCAACGAGCCGGCAATGATCAGCATGCTGTTGTTGAGGCTAAAGCCAATGCCCGCAGCGGCCCAGCCCGAATAGCTGTTGAGCATGGAAACCACCACCGGCATGTCGGCGCCGCCAATCGGAATGATGATCAACACGCCCAGCACAAACGCCAGCGCCAGCATCAGGCCAAAAGCGCCAGGGTGCTCGGTGGCCGTAAAGTACAAACCCAACGCAATGGTGGCCGCGCCAAGCAACGCATTGACCGCATGCTGCCCAGCAAACACCACCGGCGCGCCCTGAAAGAGCCGAAATTTGTATTTGCCAGAAAGTTTGCCAAACGCAATCACCGAGCCGCTGAACGTAATGGCGCCGATGGCTGCGCCCAAAAACAATTCAAGCCGGTTGCCTGTGGGAATCGCCGCGCCTTGGGCCAAGCCCGGCAGCATGGCATTGGGCTCGGCCACCGCAGCAATTGCAATGAACACCGCGGCCAAGCCAATCATGCTGTGCATGAAAGCCACCAACTCGGGCATTTTGGTCATTTCCACGCGACGCGCCATGACCGTGCCAACACCGCCACCCAGCACCAACCCCAACAACACCCAACCCAAGCCGGCGCCAGGGGCATCGGTAAGACGCGCCACCAACGCGGCGGTGGTGCCAATGGCAATCGCCATGCCAAGCATGCCGAACACGTTGCCACGGATGGATGTGGTGGGGTGCGACAGTCCTTTGAGCGCCTGAATAAAACACACGCTGGCCACCAAATAGAGCAGCGTGACAAGGTTCATGCTCATGCCGCGCCCCCCTCTTGGGTGCTGCTTTTGCGTTCTTTTTTCTTGAACATGGCCAGCATGCGACGCGTGACCAAAAAGCCACCGAACACGTTCACCGAGGCCAGCGCCACCGCCAGCACCCCCATGGTTTTGCCCAGCCCAGTCTCGGTCAGCGCCGCGGCCAACATCGCGCCCACAATAACAATCGCGGAAACGGCGTTGGTCACCGCCATCAGCGGCGTGTGCAGCGCCGGCGTGACGTTCCACACCACGTGGTAGCCAACATAAATAGCCAACACAAAAATAATGAGGTTGATGATGGTGGGATTGATTGCATCCATGCCTTAACTCCTGGTTACCACGCCATCGCGCGCCACCAAACAGGCTGCGACGATGTCGTCTTCCATGTCAACCTTCACGCCATCGGCGCTGGCGATGAGCTTGAGAAAGTCCAAAACGTTGCGCGCGTAAAGCGCCGACGCGTCGGCCGGCACCCGCGCCGCCAGGTTGGTTAAGCCAACCACGTGCACACCGGCAACTTGTACCGTTTGCCCGGCTTGGGTGACGCGGCAGTTGCCGTCGTGCCCATTGGGGCCTCGCCCGGCGGCCAAGTCGACCACCACCGAGCCCGGCTTCATGGACTGCACCATGTCCTCGCTGACCAACGTGGGGGCGGCGCGCCCGGGAATCAGCGCGGTGGTGATGACCACATCGGCCAAAGCCACCCGTTTGGCGACCTCGGTTTGCTGTCGCGCCAGCCAACTCGGCGGCATGGGCTTGGCGTAACCGCCCACGCCTTCGGCTGCCTCACGTTCTTCGTCGGTTTCATAAGGTACATCGATGAACTTACCGCCCAACGACTCGACTTGCTCTTTAACCGAAGGGCGCACGTCAGAGGCTTCGATCACCGCCCCCAAACGTTTGGCCGTGGCAATCGCCTGCAAACCCGCCACGCCCACCCCAAGCACCACCACGCGCGCCGCTTTCACGGTGCCCGCAGCCGTCATGAGCATGGGAAAAAACCGTCCATATTCGTTGGCCGCCAGCATCACCGCCTTGTAACCCGCAATATTGGCCTGGCTTGACAGCACATCCATGCTTTGCGCCCGCGTGGTTCGCGGCGCGGCTTCTAGGGCAAACGCGGTGATACCGGCTTGCGCCATGCGTTGCAAACCGTCGGTGTCGAATGGGTCCAGCATGCCCACCAGCGTGGCGCCAGCGCGCATGCCGGTGAGCTCAGACGCGGTGGCGGGGGCCACTTTAAGCACCAAGTCCGCGCCCCAGGCGCTGGCGGCGTCCACCACTTGCGCACCGACCTGGGTGTAAGCCTCATCGGGCGCACTGGCTGCCACACCCGCGCCACTTTGCACATTGACTTGGTGACCCTGAGCGATCAGCTTTTTGGCCGTCTCAGGCGTGACGGCAACACGTGTTTCGCCGGCGATGGTTTCGGCCGGGACACCGATTTGCATGGTTATGCCTCCTGGAATGGGCGGCTCAAGCCGCCGGCTGACAAGCCAACATTATCAACCATGCACCGGCGTGGGGCGTGTCGCGCGCCTGCCGCGATAATGCCGGCCATGGGAGCAACACGCTGGAGTCCGAGCGTAACCGTGGCAGCCGTCATGGCGCGCGACGACGGGCGGTATTTGTTGATTGAAGAACAAACGCCCGAGGGGCTGCGGCTCAACAACCCAGCCGGTCACCTGGAGCCGGGCGAAACGCCGGCCCAGGGTTGCGCCCGCGAGGCTCAAGAAGAAAGTGCCTACGCCTTTACGCCCACGGCGTTGGTCGGGGTGTACCTGGCGCGTTTTGTGCGCCAGTTGCCACACCAAGCGGCGCAAGACATCACCTATGTGCGTTTCGCGTTTGACGGGCAGGTGGGGGCGCACAACCCACAGCAAGCGCTGGATGAGGGCATTGTGGCCAGCCATTGGATGACGCTGGATGAGGTTCGCGCCAGCGCTGCGCGGCACCGCAGCCCGTTGGTGCTGCGCTGCATAGAAGACCACGCCAACGGCCAACGGCTGCCGCTGGCGGCGGTGTCGGTGGACCCGTCGGTGTGGCAGCTGGGCGCGCTGCGATGAGCTGGGGCACCGACCTGTTGCTGTTCGTTGCGGCTTTGCTGGCCGGGGTGCTCAACGCCATGGCGGGCGGCGGAACGTTTATTACCTTTCCGGCGTTGGTGTGGGCCGGCGTGCCGCCGGTTGCCGCCAACGCCACCAGCACCTTGGCGGCTTTTCCAGGCTACGCCAGCAGCAGTTGGGGGTTTCGCGGCGAACTCGCCGCCCTGCCAAGACGCACGGTGATGATTGAATTGGCGATTGCCGCGGGCGGCGGGGTGCTGGGTGCCACGCTGCTGCTGTTTACACCTGCAGCGGCGTTTAACCACTTGGTGCCATGGCTGCTGCTGTTTGCAACCGTGGCGTTTGTGTTGGCCCCCAGACTGCAGGCGTTGCACGCCATGCAACACCGCGCGGCGCGCTGGCGCCGTCCTGGGCTGATGCTGGCTTCCATTTACGGCGGCTACTTCAACGGTGGTTTGGGCATTGTCTTGATGGCGGTGTACAGCGTGTGCGGCGAACGCCTTAATGCCTCCAATGCGCTGAAAAATTTGCTCTCGGCGGTGCTGGCCATATGGTCGGTGGTGGCGTTTACGCTGGCCGGACTGATTGCCTGGCGCGCCGCGCTGGTGATGATGGTGGCCACCACGCTGGGCGGGTTATGGGGCGCCTCGCTGGCGCAGCGCTTGCCCACGCAACGGGTGCGCTGGGTGGTGATTGCCACCGGCGGCTTGATGACCGTGGCCTTTTTTGTCAGGGCTTACGGCGCGTAACAGCATGGCACAGCCCGCACGGTTACAACGCGTTGTGGTTGGCTTGAGTGGCGGCGTGGACTCGGCGGTGGCCGCTTGGCTGCTGAAGCAACAAGGGCACGAAGTGGTCGGTCTTTTCATGAAAAACTGGAACGACGACGACGACACCGGCTACTGCAGCGCCAATGAAGATTTTGTTGATGCCGCGGCGGTGGCCGACGTGATTGGCATCGACTTGGAACACGTGAACTTTGCCGCCGATTACAAAGATCGTGTGTTTGCCGAGTTTTTGCGCGAGTACCAAGCCGGGCGCACGCCCAACCCCGATGTGCTGTGCAACGCCGAGATCAAATTCAAAGCTTTTTTGGCGCACGCCACGGGGCTGGGCGCCGAAGTCATTGCCACCGGACACTACGCGCGTCGGCGTGACCTCACACAGGCCAATGGCGAGCCGGTGGCGCAGTTACTCAAAGGCGTGGACCCAAACAAGGATCAAAGCTACTTTTTGCATCGACTCAGCCAAGCGCAGCTGCGCAGCAGTTGGTTTCCCTTGGGCGATTGGCATAAAACCCAGGTGCGCCGCATGGCCCAAGACCTTGGGCTACCCAACGCCAAGAAAAAAGACTCCACCGGCATTTGCTTTATCGGGGAGCGGCCGTTTCGCGAATTTCTAAACCGTTACCTGGCGGCCACCCCCGGACCGATTGAAGACGAACACGGCCGAGTGATCGGCCAGCACATGGGTCTTAGCTTTTACACCCTGGGGCAACGGCAAGGGCTGGGGGTGGGCGGGGTTAAGGGGGCCGTGGCAGGTCAGCCGTGGTTTGTGGCGCGCAAACTCTTGGAACGCAACGCCTTGGTGGTGGTGCAAGGGCACGACCACCCATGGCTGCTGTCTCGTACGCTCACCGCCGACCAATGCAGCTGGTGCAGCGGCGCGCCCCCCACGCAGGCACTGGCGCGCGCCAAAACACGCTACCGCCAGCAAGACGCCGCGTGTCGCTGGCAACCTCAACCCGACATCGATGGCATGGCCTTGCAATTTGACGAACCGCAGTGGGCGGTCACCCCAGGCCAAAGCGCTGTGCTGTACGACGGGCCGGTGTGCCTGGGCGGTGGTGTGATCGCCCAGGCCTTCGATTAAAACGGGATATCGTCGTCGAGGTCGTCAAAGCCAGCGCCGCCGGCGGCTGGCTTGGTGGCTGCGGGGGCAGCCGAAGCCGCCGCTGGGCGTGGCGCGCGCGCCGGGGCGTCGCCGCCACCCATGCCTTCACGCGACCCAAGCAACTGCAGCTCTTGGGCAATGATGTCCACGGTATGGCGCTCTTGGCCGGTGGTTTTGTCGGTGTAGCTGCCGTACTTCAGGCGACCCTCAACATAAATGGGCCGGCCTTTTTTAACGTACTCGCCGGCAATCTCGGCCAGCCGATCGTAAAACGTTACGCGGTGCCATTGGGTGTCTTCCACCATCTCGCCGCTGGTGCGGTCTTTGCGCCGGCTGCTGGTGGCCACGCTGACGTTGGCCACGGCCTGGCCGGACGGCAAATAACGCACCTCGGGGTCGCGCCCGCAATTGCCCACCAAAATCACTTTATTCACTGATGCCACGGCTTACCTCCTCTGAATATCGTTGGGGGCAACCGCGCCCCCGCCACAACCATTGTGCCCCAAGCAAGCCATGCGTTACACACGTCCGGCGCTTATCATGTTGGGTTGCTTACCCGTTACCGCCCAAACGCATGAACGCGCCTGAAATGCCCCGCCCCACGGCCCCGACCGACCGCCTGACGCACCTGGTGGTGCGCGGGGCACGCACGCACAATTTACAAGGCGTCAACGTTGATATCCCCAAGGGCAAGTTGGTGGTAATTACAGGCCCCAGCGGTTCGGGCAAATCAAGCTTGGCGTTTGACACCCTGTACGCCGAGGGCCAAAGGCGCTATGTCGAGAGTTTGTCGACTTACGCCCGGCAGTTTTTGCACCGGCTCGATAAGCCCGACGTGGATTGGATTGAGGGCTTGTCGCCGGCGATTGCCATTGAGCAAAAAGCCAGCAACCACAACCCGCGCTCCACCGTGGGAACGGTCACTGAAATTCTTGACCATCTGCGCCTGCTGATGGCGCGCGCCGGCACCTCGTACTGCCCCACGCACGACACCCCACTGCAAGCCTTTGGCGTCAGCGGCATCGTGGACCAGGTGTTGGCCATGCCCGAGGGCGCGCCGGTGGCTTTGCTGGCGCCACAAACCGCGCCTGCCGAGGGCACTTGGGCGGCGTCTTTGGCGCAAGCGCAAGCCTTGGGCTTTACGCGCTGGGTGCTGGATGGGCAGTGGCAGGAAGACGTCACGGCCGAGGCCCTTGGCGCTGCCGAGCAAGTGGCTTTGGTGGTGGACCGGCTTAAGGTACGCCCCGACGCCAGACAACGCTTGGCCGAAAGTGTGGAGACCGCACTCAAGCTGGGCGATGGTGTGGTGGGCTTGTGGGCCATGGACAACGGCAGCACACGACGCATGAGCTCACGCTGGTCGTGCCCGCATTGCAGCCACACCGCGCCACAGCCCGAGCCACGTATGTTTTCGTTCAACTCGCCGCACGGCGCCTGCAGCGAATGCGACGGCTTGGGACAAGTCACGCGCTTTGACCCGTCGCGGGTGGTGGCGTTTCCAAGCTTAAGCCTGGCCAGTGGTGCCATCCATGGCTGGGACCGGCGCAACCCACAAGCCATGGCGTGGTTGCAGGCGCTGGCCGACACGCTGGCGTTTGACCTAGAAGCGCCCTACGAATCGTTGCCTGCGTCCACGCAACAAGCGGTGTTGTGGGGCACCGGCGAGCGCACCGTGGCCGTGGCCTTGCCCACAAACAAAGGCAAAACACCCACACAGCAGCTGCCCTTTGAAGGCGTGATCCCCAGCCTGCAGCGGCGCTGGCGTGAGACCGAATCCAGCCTGGTGCGCGACGAATTGGCGCGTCTGCGTGCGCCCGCACCGTGCCCGGCCTGCCAAGGCACGCGACTGCGGGCCGAAGCACGCCAGGTGTACCTTGGCCACGGCCAGCAACGGCGCACCTTGCCGCAATGGTGCGAGCTTACCTTGGCCGAATTGCAACGCGCATTCGATGGCTTGGCACTGCATGGCGCACAAGCCGATATCGCGGCCCGCGTGTTGCAAGAAATTGCGGCGCGCGTGCGTTTTTTGAACAACGTCGGGCTGGGCTACCTCAACCTCAACCGCAGCGCCGAGTCGCTATCCGGTGGCGAAGCGCAGCGGATTCGCTTGGCCAGTCAAATCGGCTCGGGCCTGTCGGGGGTGATGTACGTGCTGGACGAGCCCAGCATTGGCCTGCATCAGCGCGACAACGACCGACTCATTGACACCCTGCGCCAGCTGCGCGACTTGGGGAACACGGTGCTGGTGGTGGAGCATGACGAAGACATGATCCGTGCCGCCGACCATGTGCTGGACATGGGCCCGGGCGCCGGCACCTTGGGCGGCACGGTGGTGGCGCAAGGCACGCCCAGCGAACTGGTGAACCTGCCCGCGTCGCTGACCGGGCAATACCTCAGTGGCGCGCGCACGATTGCGGTGCCCAGGCGCCGCATCGCCTTCGACACACAGCGTTGCATCCGCATCACGGGCGCGCGCGGCCACACCTTGCGCGGGCTGGACGTGGCGTTTCCGATTGGTCTCATGACCTGCGTCACGGGGGTGTCCGGGTCGGGCAAAAGCACCTTGGTCAACGACACCTTGCTGCGCGCCATGAGCCGTTTGGTGCACCGCGCGGGCACCGAAGCCGCCGCGCACGACGACATCACCGGCCACGAACACATTGACCACGTGGTCAGCGTGGATCAATCGCCCATTGGGCGCACGCCGCGCAGCAACCCCGCCACATACACCGGCGTCTTTGGCCTGATCCGTGAGCTCATGGCCGAAACACCCACCGCACGTGAACGGGGCTACGGCCCGGGGCGGTTTTCATTCAACGTTGCCGGCGGGCGCTGCGAGGCCTGCCAGGGCGACGGCGTAACGCGTGTGGAGATGCATTTTTTACCCGACGTGTACGTAACCTGCGAGGTCTGCCAAGGGGTGCGCTACAACCGTGAAACCTTAGAGGTGCGCTACAAAGGGTTGCACATTGGCGAAATCCTTGAACTCACCGTGTCTCAAGCGCTGGATTTTTTTGACGCCATGCCCGCCATGCGACGCAAGCTGCAAACGCTGGTGGACGTGGGCTTGGGCTATCTTCGACTGGGGCAAAACGCCACCACGTTGTCGGGCGGCGAGGCGCAACGCATCAAGCTTTCACTTGAGTTAAGCAAACGGCAAACCGGGCGCACGCTCTACGTGCTGGACGAACCCACCACCGGCTTGCACTTTGCCGACATCGCGCTGTTGCTGGAGGTGCTGCACCGTTTGCGTGACGCTGGCAACACGCTGGTGGTGATCGAACACAACCTCGACGTGATCAAAACCGCCGACTGGGTGATAGACCTCGGGCCCGAGGGCGGCGACGCCGGCGGTGCGCTGATTTGTCAAGGCACGCCTGAAACAATCGCTGAATGCCCAGGCAGCCACACCGGGCGCTACCTCAAGCGCATGCTCGCCGTCTAACGCGACGCGCGAGCCGCTTGCAGCGTGTCGCGCGTGCTTTGGGCCGCGGCGCGCGCGGCCTGGGCAAAGTCGGTGCCGCTTGAGGCGTACAAAATGGCGCGCGACGAGTTCACCACCACCATGCCACTGTCAGGGGTGGGCAAGGCGGCGTGCACCGTGGCTTGGGCGTCGCCTCCTTGGGCACCGACACCGGGCACCAGCAAAGGCAGGTGTGGGGCGAGCTCGCGCACGCGGGCGATTTCTTCTGGGTAGGTTGCCCCCACCACCAAGCCCAGTTGGCCGTTTTCGTTCCATGGACCCTGCGCCAAGCGTGCCACGTGTTCAAACAACTTGGGGCTTTCGGGCACGCTACCCAGCGTTTGCGCCTGCAAATCGTCGCCACCCGGGTTGGAGGTGCGACAAAGCAAAAAAGCGCCCTTACCCGGGTAGCGCAAATAGGGCTGCACCGAATCGAACCCCATGAAGGGCGACAGAGTGACCGCGTCGGCTTGGTAACGCTCAAAAACCTCGGCCGCGTACTGCTCGGCGGTGCTGCCAATGTCGCCTCGCTTGGCGTCGAGAATCACGGGTACATGCGGCGCCACCGCGCGTATGTGTTGCATCAGCCGCTCCAGCTGCGGCTCGGCACGGTGTGCGGCAAAGTAGGCAATCTGAGGTTTAAACGCGCACACCAAGTCGGCCGTGGCCAACACCACCTGCGCACAAAAATCGTAAATCGCCTCTGGACCTTGTAAATGTGGGGGCAAACGTGCAGGGTCTGGATCCAGGCCCACGCACAGCAGCGATTGATGGATTTGCTGCGCGTGCGCCAAACGTTCGATAAAGGTCATGCCGGCATTTTAGGTGGGCAGGCATGGTGCGCCAGGCATAGGTCGTCCCATGCCTGTGCTTTGTCGGCGTGCTGCGTAAGCAACGCATCCAAGGCGTGCGTGACCACCAGCGCGCAACCCTGGTAGGTGTGCACACGTCCGCGCAACTCGCCCAGTGTGGTCTCGGGCGCGACTTGCAACAAGCGTTTGGCCACATGCGCGCCGAGCGCGATCACCACGTCGGGCTGCAGCAACGCCACGGTGTCACGGGTATGGCCCTGGCAGGCCTGCTCGTGCGTGGGGCTGGGCCAATGGCCAGAGGGTGGGGTGCACTTGGTCAGTGTGGTGAGCATCATGGCCTCGGCGGGCACGCCCAAGGCTTGCCCCATGGCCTGCCACAACGCCTGCTGGGCGGCTGGCAACAACGCCTGCGCGTCCGCTTGGGCGCTGGGGTGCGCCGCAACAAACAACCAACGTGCGGTGTTGCGGTCGCCCTGCGCCACCTGAACCGAGGCCCGATGCTGCGCCAAATCGCACGCCCGACAGGCGTTAACCTGCTCGTGGTGCATGGCCCAGCTGGTTGCCGGTGGATATTCGGCGGCAGGGGCGACGGTGCCGGTTGCATGCGCGGGCGTAGCGGTTGGCGCAGAAGGTGCCGCCACGCCACGTACCGGAACAACGGTGGCCGGCGTGGCGGGCGCCAGCCATGGCACCCCCATGGCGCGCAGCATGGCGCGTTGGCGTGTTGACAGAGACAACGTGGTACGAACCGGCATAGCAATCAAATCGCCACCGTTAAGGGCAAACGCATCACCACCGCGTCTTCACGCTGGGTGGCGCTGAGTGGATAGTATCGTGCACGCACGGCCACTTCTTGGTAACCCAACGCCTGATACAGCGCCTTGGCTGCGGCGTTGCCCGCGCGCACCTCAAGCCAAACGGCATGCGCGGCCTGGCGTTGCGCCCATTCGTGCAAGGCCACCAGCAGCAGGCTGGCGTAGCCTTGGCGTCGGCTGTCTGGTGCCACCGTAAGGTTGAGCAAATGCACCTCATCCACCCCAAGCCACGCCACCACGTGGCCAAGCAAACGCGCGCCCTGCGGCACATGCCACGACACCGGCGCTTGTGGCTGCGGTGCCTGCAACAACATCTGGGCCCAATGGCCGTCGCGCAAGCTGTCGGCAAAATTGCCATGGGTCCAAGGATGGGCGTGGCTGGCTTGTTCAACCGCGTGCACCGTTAACAAGTCGCCCGCTTGCATGGGCGCCAGCCACGGGCGGTCCGGCCACGCCTGGCTCACGGCGCCACACCGCGCTCAGCCATGGTTTGTGCCACCCGGTCACGCACATAAAGCGGCCGCACCTGCGCCGCGTTCACCCCCTGCGATGCACGCCACTGCGCGGGTGCCAAATGCAACATGGCGTGCGCGGTTGGCGCCGACGCCACGGCCTCGATTGCCGCCGCCCAGGGTACAGCCTCCGGGAGGTGGTAGGCCAAGCGCTTGTCGGCACTGGCGCCCACCACCTCAAGCCAGCGCCGTGGCTCCCATAGCGAGGGGGCCTGCACCACCGCCGGCACCTGGTGTGGGCACGGACGGTCGTCGTCGAACCTGTAACTGGCGGCGTACCACTGCCCCATACGAGCATCAAGGGCAACGTGAATCTCCCCCGGCCGACACCAATCGGCGCGCTGCAGTCGCGCCGCATGGGCTATAGCCATCAAGCCGTCGGCCATGATCACGGGCGTATCGCCCAAGCCCAACGCCAAACCCTGGGCCAAGCTGCACGCGGTGCGCAGTCCGGTAAACGCGCCCGGGCCCTGCCCCACCACCAAGGCGCTCAAGTCGGCCCACACCAGCCCGGCTTCTTGCAACAGTTGCTGCAGCGTAGGCAACAGCGTGGCCGAAGCCTGCGCGCCTCCGGGGGCGTCCACACAACGCCAACGCGGCAGGCCTTCGCCGCCGCTCAACCAATCACCGCTGCCCAGCGCGGCACTGATCATTTGGCCGCTGGTGTCCCAAGCCAACACATGGCTTGGCGGTTTGTGAGACGATTCAGGCATGCAAGCAATTAAGTGGTCAAAGGGTCGTTGCGCGGCGTGGGTCGTAGGCTGGGGTTTGGTTTGCTCAGCCTCGGGCGCATGGGCCAATCATGATACCGGCACGCTCCCCGCAGCCGTGCGCAAAGCCATGGCCCAAGCCAATTTGCCTATCGACAGTTTGTCGGCGGTGATTCAACCGGCGGGTGGGGGTCACGATTTGTTGAGCGTGGCGCCCAACCGCCCCATGAACCCAGCCTCGATCGCCAAGCTGCTCACCACCACGGCGGGGCTGGATTTGCTTGGCCCGGGCTACCTTTGGCACACCGAGTTTTTAACCGATGGCCAGGTGCAAGGCAACCGCTTACAAGGCAATTTGTATGTGCGCGGCGGGGGTGACCCCAAATTGGTGTTGGAGCGCATTGAAGCGATTTATGCGCAACTTCAAGCGCAAGGCATTCGCCACATCGAAGGCGACCTGGTGCTGGACAACCGCGCGTTTGCGCCGGTGGTGCCTGACGCCGACGGCTTTGATGGCCAGGTGCTGCGCCCCTACAACGTACAGCCCGATGCGCTGCTGGTGAACTTTAAAGCGGTGATTCTGCGTTTCACGCCACAGCCCAAAAGCGGCTACGCCACGGTACAGGTGGAGCCCACCATGGCGGGGTTGAGCGTGCCCAAAAAAGTGCGCCTGCGGGGTGGACGTTGCGGCGACTGGCACCAAGCGCTGCGGGCGGATTTTTCTGATCCGCGTCGATACCGCCTACGCGGCACTTACCCCCGCGCCTGCGGTGAGCAGGAATGGCCTGTAGCTTACGCCGACCCACAAGCGCACGCCAAACGCGCACTGCTTGGCCTGTGGCAGGCCAGTGGCGGCAGTTTGAAAGGACAGGTGCGATGGGGGCAGGTGCCGGCGCGCGCCACATTGTTGTTGCGCGCACCCTCGCTGCCGCTGACCGAGGTGATTCAAGACATCAATAAGTTCAGCAACAACGTCATGGCGCAGCAGCTGTTTTTAACGCTGGCGCCGCAGCAACCAGCCACCTTCGCTGGCGCACAACAAACCTTAACGCAATGGTGGCGGCGCACGTTACCCGAGCAGCCTGTTCCCAAGGTTGTCAACGGCTCGGGCCTAACGCGCCACGGCCAGCTCAGCGCAGCCGCGCTTGCGGCCTTGCTGCAACACAACCTGGCGGCACCGTACGCCAACGCCTTTCGTGAATCCTTGGCGGTTGCAGGCGTCGATGGCACCGTCAAGCTTGTTGGGCGGCAGCCTGGGGAGGCCCCGCTGAAGGGGCAGGCCTGGTTAAAAACCGGCACCTTGCGCGATGTCGCCTCGGTGGCGGGATACGTACGCAACCAACAAGGGCATTGGCTGGTGGTGGTGGGCATCATCAATCACGACCCGGCGCGGGGTGGGCGCCACGCCTTAATGCAGCTGCTGGCATGGGCGGCGCGGCAGCCCTTACCCAAGGCCCCCGAGGCCACGAACCGCCCCTAAGCGGGGTGGGCGGCGCGGCTTAAGCGATCGCGCACACCGTCCCAGCTGACATCCGGCGGGGGTTGCTGCACCCATAGCACGCCCGTGGCCATGGCATCCATGGCGCGCAGCACCGCAAACAGCTCGTGCGCACAAGCGGTGGCTTGTTGCGGCTGATCAAAGCCTGGCACAGCAGGTGCCAGCGCCCGCAATGTGGCCGAGGCATACACCGCAACCTCAGGGCCGGCCGTGGGCAAAGCCTTGGCCAACGCCGCGGCGCTCAGCACCCGCAGCGGCGTGCGCGGCGCGTAGTGCGACGCCATGGCGCCCGACACCCGCGGCGCGTTGCCATCGGCGCTGGCCAAGGGCCGCCCCAGCACCGCCTCAAGCGACGTGCGCTCAATCATGCCCGGGCGCAGCAACACCGGATGGTCTCGGGAGGCATCGACAATGGTGGACTCGATGCCCACTTGCGAAGGCCCGCCGTCAAGCACCCGCAACACCGCGCCGGTGGTGTGTGCAGCGAACTCGTCTAAAACGTGTGAGGGTAAGGTGGGGCTGATGCGGCCAAAGCGATTGGCACTGGGCGCGGCCAGCCCCATCACACCCCGTGCCCGTGCCGCCACCAACACCTGCTGCGCCAGTGGGTGCGCTGGGCAGCGCACCGCCACGGTTGGCAAATGGGCCGCCATCACCCCGGCCACCCCAGGCCGACGCGGCAGCACCAAGGTCAACGGCCCAGGCCAAAAGGCTTGCATCAACGCCTGCGCCCAGTCAGGCGCTTGAAGGGCAAAAAAAGACCACCCCGGCTCGGCCCCAGCCACATCGGGCGCCACGTGCACGATCAGCGGGTGATCCGCCGGACGTCCTTTTAGAGCAAACACCGCCTGCACGGCTGCGTCGTTTTGGGCGTCGGCCGCCAAACCGTACACCGTCTCTGTGGGCAGGCCCAGCAAACCACCTGCGGCGACGTGCTCTGCGCAGGCCAGCACATCGCGCGTGACCGATACCGCGCCGTTCGACAAGGCTGCGGTCATTCGGGCATGCCCAACAACTGCTGCACGCGCTGCGCACGCGCTCGGGCTTGTTCAATGTCGGGGGCCAACACCGTAACGTGCCCCATTTTGCGCCCCATACGCGCCTCGGTTTTGCCGTACAAATGAAGCTTGACGCCGGGCACGGCCATCACCTCGGCCCACGGCGGGTGTTGCGCTTGACCGTCGACGTCCAGCCACAAGTCGCCCAACAGGTTGAACATGACCGCCGCCTGCATCAGGCGCGGCGCCACCAGTGGCATGCCCGTCATGGCGCGTACCTGCAGCTCAAACTGCGATATGTCGCACGCGTCGATGCTGTGATGACCGCTGTTGTGCGGACGAGGGGCGATTTCGTTAAGCACCAAACGACCATCGGCGCTGCCGTCGTCAACCAAGAAACACTCCAAACACAGCACGCCCACGTAGTCGAGGGCCTCAGCCAAGGCCCGCGCGGTGGCTTGTGCCTGCGGCCACCAACTCAACTGCCCGGCGGCGGGGTCAACCTCGGTGCGTGCCAAAATCCCGTTGCGATGCACGTTATGTTGCGCCGGCAGCAGCACACTGTCGCCATGCGCGCCGCGCGCCAACACCAACGAATACTCAGCGCGCAAGGGCAAGGCCTGCTCCAGCACGCATGGCACCTCGTGCAATTGCGACCACGCCGCGCGTGCCGCCGCGGCGTCCGCCACCCAACGCTGGCCTTTGCCGTCGTACCCCAAGCGCGCGGTTTTGAGCACCCCAGGAAACAGGGCCGGGCTTAGCCCCTCCCAATCCTCGGCACTTTGTATGAAGGCGTGCGGCGCCGGTCCCACGCCCCAAGCCGCTTGGTGTTGCGCAAACAAGGTTTTTTCTGCCATGCGACTTTGCGCCACCTCCACCGCCTTGGCGCCGGGGGCCAACGGCACACGCTGCGCCAACTCGTGCAGCACCGCCACCGGCAGATTTTCAAACTCCACCGTCACCGCGTCACACAAGCGCACCATGGCAGCCAGCGCGTCGGGGTCGGTGAATTCGGCCTGCAAATGTTGATGGCTGACCAAACCGGCCGGGCTCTCAGCGTCGGGGTCCCACACCACCACGCGGTAACCCAACCGCTGCGCGGTGTGTACAAACATGCGCCCCAACTGCCCACCACCCAACACGCCCAGTGTGGTGGGGCGGCCGCTGGCCAACGCCAGCGAGGGTGGCAGCGGACTCATGCCGGCGGCAGCACGCTGGCGCGCGCCTGCTCGGTTTGTGTTGCTCTAAAGGCGGCCAAGCGCTGCGCCAAGTCGGGCTGCTCGTGCGCCAACATGGCCACGGCAAACAGCGCGGCGTTGGCTGCACCGGCCGCGCCAATGGCAAAAGTGGCCACCGGTATCCCGCGCGGCATCTGCACGATGCTGTGCAAACTGTCTACGCCTTGCAAATGGCGCGACGGCACCGGCACGCCCAACACCGGAACCGGCGTTTTGGCCGCCAACATGCCAGGCAAATGGGCCGCGCCACCGGCACCCGCGATAATGGCGCGCAACCCACGTGCTTGAGCGGCCTGGGCAAAGGCAAACATGTCGTCGGGCATGCGGTGCGCCGACACCACCCGTGTTTCGTGTAACACCTGCATGTCACGAAGCACCTGGGCGGCGTGCTGCATCACTTCCCAGTCGCTGCTGGACCCCATGACCACTGCCACTGCCACATCGCTCATGCACAATCCCCCAAAGGCTTTATTTTACGAGGCTTGCTGCCAACATCATGATTGACGTCACCATACAAAACTTTGAAGCCGAGGTTATTCAAGCCTCCACCGAAACGCCCGTGCTGGTTGATTTTTGGGCGGCTTGGTGCGGGCCGTGTCGGACGCTGGGCCCGATTTTGGAAAAACTCGAAACCGAGTACGCCGGACGCTTTAAGTTGGTGAAGGTCGACGCCGACACCGAACAACAGCTGGCAGGGGCCTTTGGTATTCAAAGTCTGCCCACCTGCGTGCTGCTTAAAAACGGGCAACCGGTGGACGGCTTCATGGGTGCGTTACCACCCCAACAAGTGCGTGAATTTTTAGATAAACACCTTCCCGAGGCCGACGCCACCGAGCCGCCGCTGGTTACCGAGGCTGCGTCGACCGAAGCCCCAACAACACCCGCAGCGCCCGCCGGTGAGCAACTGGCACAAGCGGTGCAAGCCAACCCCGACGATGACGCCGCTCGTTTCGCCTACTTGCAACATTTGCTGTTGCAACAACAAACCGACTTGGCGCAAGAGGTGTTGGCCCCGGTGCAGGCCAAGGCCATGGCCGATCGTAAGCTGGACGCCGCGACGCGCTGGCTGCAAGCAGTCACGCAGGGCAAGCAGGCCAACCCCGATGCACTGCAAACCGCCATTGCAGCCAACAAGCGCGACTTTGACGCACGCTTCGCGCTGGCGGCTTGGCACCTGGCCCAGCATCAAAGCACCGCCGCCATGGACGAGTTGCTTGAAATCTTGATGCGCGACAAAGCCTGGCAAGAAGACGCCGCCCGCAAGCTCTATGTGGCGATTTTGGAAGTCATGGACCCCCCCAAACCCAAGGTGGCCGATGGGCAAGTCCCGCCCGAAGACCCGGTGGTGGCAAGCTACCGTCGCCGTTTATCGAGTGTGGTGCTAAGCTAACCCAGGCGCTGCCAAGCCTCAACGTAACGCGCCGCGGTTTGCTCAACCACGTGCGCTGGCAGCGTTGGCGCAGGCGCGGTGCGATCCCACAGCTGGCCATTGATCGTGGCCTGCCCCAGCCAGTCGCGCAGATACTGCTTGTCAAAGCTCGGCGGGTTGACGCCCTCGCGATGGTGCTCCAGCGGCCAGTAGCGCGATGAGTCGGGCGTTAAGATTTCGTCCATCAACACCAAGCGCCCGGCACCATCCAGACCAAATTCGAACTTGGTGTCGGCAATGATGATGCCGCGCGTCAGCGCATAAGCGGCGGCTTCTTGATAAAGCGCCAAGGCCGTGTCACGCACCTGTTGGGCCAAGGCCGTGCCCACCAGGTCTTCGGTCTGTGCAAAGCTTATGTTTTCATCGTGTGCGCCGGCAGGTGCTTTGGTTGCTGGGGTGTAAATCGGCGTGGGCAGGCGGCTGGCCTGATGCAACCCAGCGGGCAGCACCACACCGCACACCGCACCGCTGCTTTGGTAGTCTTGCCAGCCACTGCCCGCAAGATAGCCACGCACCACGGCCTCAATCGGCAGCGGCTCCAAGCGTTGCACCAACATGCTGCGGCCGTGCACTTGTGGCACTTCATCGGCGGCCACGCAGGCGTCTGGGTCTTGGCCCGTGAGGTGGTTGGGACAGACGTGCGCCAGCTTGTCAAACCAAAACTGGGCCATACGCGTCAGCAGCTCACCTTTGCCCGGAATGGTCTGCGCCATCACCACGTCGTAGGCGCTGATGCGATCGGTGGCCACCATGAGCAGGCGCTGCTCACCCACCGCGTAGTTGTCTCGTACCTTGCCGCGCCCCACCAGCGGCAGCGAGCGCAGCTCGCTGGTGTGCAACGCGACTTGGCTCAAGCGGGCTGCACCACCTGGGCCAATTCGCCCTGGGCATAGCGCTGCGCCATGAGCGACAGCGCATGGCCCTTGATGCCGGCGGCCTGCCCCTCGCAACCAAACTCTAGGTAGCGTTGCTTGCAAATGGCTTTGGCCGCTTCTCGCGCCGGTTTTAAAAATTCGCGCGGATCGAACTTGCTTGGGTTTTTTGCCAAAAACTCACGCGTGGCCGCGGTCATGGCCAAGCGGATGTCGGTGTCGATGTTGATCTTGCGCACACCAAACTGAATGGCGTGTTGAATTTCTTCCACGGGCACGCCGTAGGTTTCTTTCATGTCGCCACCAAACTCACGGATCTTGGCCAGTAGGTCTTGCGGGACGCTGGACGATCCGTGCATCACCAAGTGGGTGTTGGGGATTCGAGCGTGAATCGCTTTGATGCGATCAATCGCCAAAATGTCGCCGGTGGGCTTGCGCGTGAATTTGTATGCGCCGTGGCTGGTTCCAATGGCAATGGCCAAGGCGTCGAGCTGGGTTTGCTGCACAAAGTCAGCCGCTTGCTCAGGGTCGGTCAGCAGCTGGTCGCGGGTCATGGTGGCATCGGTGCCGTGGCCGTCTTCTTTGTCACCTTTCATGGTCTCTAAGCTGCCCAAACAACCCAGCTCACCCTCCACCGTCACGCCTTGCTGATGCGCCATGGCCACCACCTGGCGCGTAACGTCCACGTTGTACTCGTAGCTGGCAATGGTTTTGCCGTCGGCTTGCAAGCTGCCGTCCATCATCACCGAGCTAAAGCCCAGCGCCATCGCACCTTGGCATACATCGGGGCTTTGGCCATGGTCTTGGTGCATCACCACCGGCACCTTGGGAAAGCTCTCCACCGCGGCCTGAATAAGGTGTTTCAAAAAACCCTCACCCGCGTATTTGCGCGCCCCCGCACTGGCCTGCATGATCACCGGCGCGTTTACTTCAGCCGCCGCTTCCATGATGGCTTGCACCTGCTCCAGGTTGTTTACGTTAAAGGCCGGAATGCCGTAACCGCGCTCGGCGGCGTGGTCCAAAAGTTCGCGCATGCTTACCAGTGCCATGATGAAATGCCTCCTTGATGTATTGTGTTGAAGAAAATTTTAATCGGGTCTGATGGTGCCTGACCGCGCTTAGCCCACGCGGCACATTTTGAGCATGTTGGTGCCACCGGGCGCGCCCATAGGCTCGCCGCAGGTGATGGCATAAATGTCACCCGACTGCACAATGCCGCGCTTGAGCAAGTGCGCCTCGGCATCAGCCAGCGCTTGGTCACGATCGACGGCGGTATCCATGAGCAACGGCCGCACGTTGCGGTACATGGCCATGCGCCGCTGCGCCGCCAGCCGTGGCGTCAGCGCGTAGATGGGAATGGGCATGTTAAAACGGCTCATCCACAGCGCGGTTGAGCCCGAATCGGTCAGCGCCACCATGGCTTTGGCGCCGCATCGCTGCGCCGTGAACAGCGCGCCCATGGCAATTGCCTGATCAATGCGCCGAATGGTTTTGCGCGAATCATCCAAATGTACCTCGGCGTCGTGCGCCTCTTCGGCAGCCTGACAAATCGAAACCATTTCGCTCACCGTCTCCAGCGGGTAGTCGCCAACCGCGGTCTCGGCGCTGAGCATCACCGCGTCGGTGCCGTCAAGCACGGCGTTGGCCACGTCGCTCACCTCAGCGCGGGTGGGCACCGGTGCGTGGATCATGGATTCCATCATTTGCGTGGCGGTGATCACCACCTTGTCCACCTGATGCGCCAAGCGGATCATGCGCTTTTGCAACGCCGGCACGGCAGCATGCCCCACCTCAACCGCCAAGTCTCCGCGCGCCACCATGATGCCGTCGCTCGCCCTTAAGATCGCTTCGAGTTCAGGGATGGCCTCGGCGCGTTCGATCTTGGCGATCAGCCCAGGCTTGTGGCCATGCTCGGCGCCCGCCACATGGCACAACTGCCGCGCCAACTCCATGTCGGTGGCATTTTTGGGAAAACTAACCGCCACATAGTCGGCTTGCAAGGCCATGGCGGTTTTAATGTCTTCCATGTCTTTGGCGGTTAACGCCGGCGCCGACAAGCCGCCCCCCAGTTTGTTGATGCCTTTGTGGTTGCTGAGTTCACCACCCACCTTGACCTGGGTGTGGATGCACGCGCCGCGTACGGCCTTGACCGTGAGCACAATCAAGCCGTCGTTAAGCAGTAAGGTGTCGCCCGCTTTGACGTCACGCGGCAGCTCTTTGTAGTCCAGCCCCACAGCGTCGTGGTTGCCGGGCTCGGCGCGTTGCGCATCCAACACAAAGGCTGCGCCGGGCCTGAGCATCACCTTACCTTGCTCGAATCGACCCACCCGAATTTTTGGACCTTGCAAGTCGGCCATGATGGCCACCTCGCGCCCCGCGCGCACCGAGGCCTGCCGCACCAATTGGGCGCGCTCGGTGTGGTCTTGCGCGCTGCCGTGCGAAAAGTTAAGCCGCACCACGTTCACGCCGGCCTCGATCATGCGTTGCAACAGCGCCGGGTCACTCGACGCGGGGCCTAAGGTGGCAACGATTTTGGTCCCGCGTTTTTTAACTGTCATGGGCACTCCTTGAGGCACAACATCGATTCACGCCGCGCGCTGCGACAGGGCTTCAACGGCCGGTAGGGTCTTGCCCTCCAACACCTCCAAAAACGCCCCGCCGCCGGTGGAGATGTAGCCCACGCGATCGGTGATGCCGTATTTGGCAATGGCGGCTAAGGTGTCGCCACCGCCGGCAATACTAAAGGCGGAACTGGCCGCCACCGCTTGCGCCAAGGTCTCGGTGCCGTGCGCAAACGCGTCAAATTCAAACACACCCAGTGGTCCATTCCACACCACGGTACCAGCTTGCTGCACGATGGCGGCCAAGGTGTTGGCGGTGTCGGGGCCAACGTCGAGTATCAAATCGTTGGCGCCAACCTGCGCCGCTGGCAGCACCCGGGCTTGGGCATCGGCGGCAAAGCGATCGGCCACCACCACGTCGGTTGGAATAGGCACCTCCGCCCCCCTGGCCTGCATGGTTTGCATCACCGCTTGCGCTTGGCCCACCAAATCGGGTTCGGCCAGGCTTTTGCCAATGGGCAAGCCGGCGGCCAGCATAAAGGTGTTGGCAATGCCACCCCCCACAATCAGCCGGTCCACTTTTTGTGCCAGGCTTTGCAAAATGGTGAGCTTGGTGCTTACCTTGGAGCCCGCCACAATCGCCACCAACGGTCGGGCCGGGTTTTGCAAGGCACGGCCTATGGCATCGAGCTCTGCGGCGAGCAAGGGGCCGGCGCACGCCACCGGTGCATACTGGGCCACCCCCACGGTAGAGGCCTCGGCACGATGCGCGGCCCCAAATGCATCGTGCACAAAGATATCGCACAGACCAGCGATGCGCTGCGCCAAGGCAGGGTCGTTTTTCTTTTCGCCCGGGTTAAGGCGACAGTTTTCCAGCAGCACCACTTCACCGGCTGTGGCGGCTACGCCATCAAGCCAATCCGGTTGCAACGGTACCGGTTGACCCAAGATGTCGCTCAAGCGCGCGGCGACCGGTGCCAAGGTGTCTTGGGGCTGGGCTTGGCCTTCGGTGGGACGGCCCAGATGGGAGGTCACCAAAACCGCGCTGGCCCCAGCCTGCAAAGCCATGCAAATCGCTGGCACACTGGCGCGCACCCGCGTGTCTTCGGTAATGGCACCATGCGCATCCAGCGGCACATTCAGATCAGCCCGAATCAATACCCGCCGCCCCTGGACTTGACCTTGGTCACACAAGTCCTGAAATCGAATCCATGCCATGATGTTTATTGCGTGAGTGATGCCATGGGCACCATTGTAGGTTTGTCGGTGTAACAAGGGCCCCATGCATCCAGCGCGCCTTGGTAGGCTTGGGTGTGCACGTCAGCCAGCCCGAGCACGGTGTGAAAAAAATTGTCGTGTGACCAGGGACGCTGCGCCTGCTTGGTGGCACACGCCGTATTCAAGCCCATGCGCTGGCGCCAGGCCGGCGACGCCCATGCCAACATGGGCACATGTTTTTGCTCGCGCGGGGCCAACGCGTAGGGCAAACCATGCAAGTACAAATTGTTTTCACCCAGCGATTCACCATGGTCGGAGACATACAACAGCGCCGTGTCGTAAGCCGTTTGCTGGCTAAGCCACTGCACCGTTTGGGCCACAAAGTGGTCGGTGTAGAGCACGGTGTTGTCGTAGGCATTAACCACCTCTTGTCGCGCGCAGGCTTGTAAAGCGTTGCTGGTGCACTCGGGCAAAAAACGTTTAAAAGCAGGGTCAACCCGCTTGTAATACGCCGGGCCATGGCTGCCCATTTGGTGCAATACCAGCACCACCCCTGTGGCGCGGGCTGCCGCAGGCAACTGCGCCATACGCTTGGCCAAGTCGTCAAGCATCACCTCGTCGCGACACTCACCATTGGCACACCAGCGCGGATTATCCAGCGCGCGGGTATGCACCGTGGGCACACGGTCACACGCACCCTTGCAGCCCGACTGGTTGTCTAACCACAACACCGCCAAGCCCGCGCGTTGCAGAACATCAAGTAGCCCTTCACTGGGTGCCCCATCAAAGCGTTCGCGGGTTTGCGGCGAAAACATGCAGGGCAACGACACCGCAGTGGACGTGCCGCACGACATAACCTGGTTGAAATACACCGCCTCACCTTGCTGCACCAATTGCTTTAAGCGCGGCGTGGTGGCTCGAGGGTAGCCACTGAGTTGCCAATTGGCGGCGCGCGACGTCTCACCCACCACCAGCACCAGCGCCAATGGGCGCGCGCCGTTGCTGTAACTCGGGCCAAGTGTTGCGTCGGTGCCCACCCGCTGCAACGGCAGCACCCGCTGCGGCCATGCCGCCCGCGCCACTTGCACCGATGCCACCAACACATTCAGCGGACTCATCATCCACCGCAATTGGCGATGGTTTCGGGTGACCGAGGCAAAGTCTTGGTAAACCAGCCACAGCGTCATCGTGGCCACAGCCAAGCCCAACAGCGCGCCCAACACGTTGCGCCAAACGCTACCCCATACCCCGCGCGGTATGGCTTGACCGGCTGTGCGCCACCACCACCAACCAGGCAATCCGGCCAGAACGATCAGCCAGACCAACGCACGCCACGACAGCAGATCCCACACCTCGCGAGGGTCGGTGCCCAAGACGTTGTGCATCATGCCGCGGTCGATCACCACCCCATAGCTTCCCATGAAATAAGCGGCAATGGCTGCGGTTAGCAGCAGCGCCAACGCGGCCGGACGCCATACCCAGCGCCACGTGATGAGGCTAAGCAAGGCAAACAGTACGCCACCCAGCAGCGCCGCATGCCCCAGAGCCAGCCCCACTCCAGACCAATGGCTCACTTCGGGCAACGCCCACAACGCCCGCCACAGCGGCCAATTGGCCGGCCCAGCCAGCCATACCGCAAGCAACAGATTAGGCAGCCATCGACTTTGGATTTGAACCAGCCAAGACCCTCGTAAAAAGAAGTAATATTTTATGTTTATTTTATATTCATTTATTTTGCAGTTTAAGTCGTTTAATACTCTATTTGATTGGCGCTGGGGCGCATGGCTTGGATGGCTGGCACCGATGCTGGCCTGGGATGCCTTGGGGCTTGATTGGTGGGTGATGCAGGCTTTGGGCACCAGCGAGGGCTTTGCTTTGCGAAACAACTTTTGGCTTGAAGAGGTGCTGCACCAGGGCGTTCAGCGAGCGTTATCGATTGGGTTTTTGTTGTGTTGGGTATGGGCAGTGTGGCCAACGAAGGCAACCGCATGGCCAAGCCGAAGCACCAAAACGGCGTGGTTGGGCGCGGTGAGCCTGAACTTGTTGCTGATTGGGCTTATCAAAGCCCACAGCCTCACCAGTTGCCCGTGGTCCATGACGGCTTTTGGTGGCTCGGGCTGGTACGTTTCGCACTGGGCTTGGGGTCAACCAGACGGTGCAAACGGTGGCTGCTTTCCTGGTGGCCACGTCTCGTCGGTGCTGGGGTTTGTGGCGCTGCTGCCGTTTTGGCTAGGCACCGAGGCGGCACCTTGGCGCCGTCGAGCAAAGACCTTGGCTTGGGCCATTGCTTTGGCGGCCGTGGCACTGGGTACGGTGCAAACGCTGCGTGGCGCGCACTACCCCAGTCACACGTGGTGGACAGCCTGGCTTTGTGTGGGGGCCGGTCGGCTTTGGTATGGGTTGGCGCGGATTGGCGGTTACGCGCTACCACCCCAACCCAAGGTGTAGCGGCAAATACACCGC
>RFXW01000002.1 GCA_009921245.1 Candidatus Fonsibacter lacus
GCAAGCAGGTGGCCGGCAAGGGCTGGTGCAGCGCGTGGGTGAAGAAAGCCTAATTAGGCACGCAGCAAGCGCACGCGCCCAAGGCGCCCAGGCGGCGGTACCTTCCGCCTGGGGGCTGCGCTTTAAGCAAAGGGTGCGTTGGCGTTAACCACCGCGGCGTTAAGGGCCGCAGCAAACGAAACCCATGCGGCGTAGGGCACCAAGCACCACGCCGCTTTTGGGCTGTACTGGCGGGTGACCCACCACAGGTGAATCACCGACGCCCACAGCACGCCAACCTCGGCCAGCGCCCAGTCTGGGCGTTGCGCGTAAAAAAACAAGGCACTCCAGGTCACGTTGCATACGCTGTTGATGGCATAAGCCAGCAACACCTGGCGCTTGGCGTGTGCCGTGCTGGCGCCGCGCCACGCGTTGACGCCAGCCACCACACACAGCGCAAACAGTGTGGTCCAGACCGGGCCGAACCATAGGTCGGCGGGTTTCCAGGCCGGCTGCTGCAGCGCAAAATACCAAGCGTCAAGCGTGGTGAGCGCGCCGCCCAATGAGGCCACCGCCAGCGCCCACAGTGACCCCAGCCACCAGTGGCGGGCCTGACCACTCATACCCGTGCCATGCCAAGCAAATGGGCCAAGTCTTTAAAGAAGATACGAATGTGGGCCATGGGTTTGCGGCGCACCAAGCGTTTGTTCATGTAGGCGTCGAAGGTGAGTTGTTGCACGTCTTGATCTTCGCAAATTTTGACAAACCTTTCGCGCCGTCGGTTGTTGCGGTACCAAAACGATTGCATGATGCCCAGCACCCAAAAAATCTTGCCATGGGCGCGCATGAATTTTTTGCGTGCCAGTTTGAGCGAGGCTGGGTTGCCCCCGCGCAGGTAGGCGTGCGCAGCCTCAGCGGCGAGTTGGCCGCCCAGCATGGCGTAGTAAATGCCCTCGCCCGAGGCGGGTGCAACCACGCCGGCGGCGTCGCCGGCCAACACCACGTCACGGCCGTTGTCCCAGCGTGGCAGGGGTTTCATGGGTATGGGCGCGCCTTCGCGGCGCACGGTGGTGGCGTGTTCCAGGCCGCTTTGCTGGCGTAGGGTGGCAACAGCGTCGCGCAACGAGAAGCCTTTGTTGGCGCTGCCTGTGCCGACGCTTAAGGTTTGTCCATGGGGAAAGACCCAGCCGTAAAAGTCGGGTGAGATATGCCCTTGGTACACCACATCGCAGCGCTCGTGGTGGTAGTTGGCGGGGGTGTGCGCCGGCGTGCTTAGGATTTCGTGATACGCAAAAACGCATGGCATGCGCTCGGCGTGTGCAATGTTTTGCTTGGCCACCGCGGAGCGCGCGCCATCGGCGCCAATCACCACCCGCGTTTGCGCCTCACCAACACGACCATCGGCGCAGCGGTAGCGCACCACGGGTTGGTCGCCTTGGTCGCGGTCGATGTCGATGAACGTGCCGGTGGCGCGTTGAACGCCGGCGTTCGCCGCGCGGGCGCGCAGCCATTCGTCAAAGTGTTCGCGGTCGACCATGCCAACAAAACCGTTGTCGATTGGAATGTCAACGTGTTTGCGGCTGGGCGCCACCATGCGGGCGCAGCGCGCTTTGGCCACCAGCATGTGGTCGGGAATGGCAAAGTCGCGGATTAACCGCGGCGGAATGGCGCCACCGCAGGGTTTGATGCGACCACCGCGATCGAGCAGCAGCACGCGGTTGCCCGATTCGGCCAGGTATTGCGCGGCGGTGGCGCCGGCGGGGCCGCCACCGACGACAACCGCATCAAAAAAAGGACGTTCGATGTTCATGCGTGTTCTCCTTGCGGCCCAAGGCTTGGGTGCCGTTGACGATGGGCGGTGAGTGCCGCTTGCCCGGGTCGAATGCGCAGCGCCAGCCAGGCCGATAGACCAAACAAGCCAGCTTCGAGTGCAAAAACGCTGGCGTAGGCGGTACCGGGGTCGGCCCAAAGGGCGCGCGCCAAATCGGCGGCGCCGGTGCCAACCAGCCCGCCCAACGCAAAGGCCATGGCCTGCGCCGCGCCCCATAAGCCCATGCGGGTGCCTTCGCGGGCTTGGCGCCCTTGGTCGGCCAGCATCATCATGGAGCCGATGGCGCCAATGGAAAACATGCCGTTGGCCACGCCCAAGGCAAACACGGTGCCACGCAGCGGCCAGGCGTGCCCCACCACACCCGCAGCAACCAGTGCCAACAACGCCAGCGCCGAGGCGGCGCAGCCCACCAGGGTCCAGCCGCGCAGCGAGGCCAGTCGTTGTCCCCAGCGTGATTGAAGGTGGCGTCCACCCCAGGCGGTGGCCAGCGCCACGCCTATCATGCCCAGCAGCACGCCGCCGTGTTGGACACCGGCAAGCTGTGTGGATTGGCCGGGCGTCATGCCAAAAGCGGCGCCAGCGAAGGGCTCAAGAATCAGGTCTTGGGAGCTGTACGCCAGCATGGAGACAAACACAAAAATGGTGAAGTGCCGCGCCTGCGGCTCGCGCCACACCTGCTGCAACGCTTGGCCAAAGGCCTGCCAAGACAGTCCGTTGGCCGACGGCGGCTCGGGTGCGGCCGTGGCTTGGGTAACGCGCGGCTCAAGCCCGGTTAAGGCGATCAGTGCCAGCAGCAAGGCCAACCCCGAGACGGTGGCGGCCACAGCCAGCAGACGCGCCGGGCTGTAGGGGTCTAGAAAGTGACCCGCCAAGCCGGCGGTGATGGCAAAGCCAGCGATCATCATCATCCACACCACCGCCGCGGCGGCGCCGCGCCGCGCCGGGGCCACGCATTTGGCCAACAACGCCAGCAGCGAGGTGCCTGCGGCCGAGACGCCAAGGCCGATCAGGACAAACGCCAACGCCGCCAATGCCATGCCGGCGGCGGGGTCGGATTGCATCCACACCACCGCGGCCGCTGCAAGCACGCCACCAATGGCCAAGCCGGTCATGCCGCCGACAATCCAAGGGGTGCGGCGTTGCCATACGTCTGAGCCGTAGCCCATGGTGGGGCGCGACAGCTGCACCGCGTAGTGCAGCGCCACCAGCGCCCCTGGCAGCAGCGCCGGTAACGCCAGCTCAACCACCATGACCCGGTTGAGCGTGGAGGTGGTGAGCACCACCACCGCGCCCAGTGCCATTTGCACCAAGCCCAAGCGAATGATTCCAAGCCAACTTAGCATGTGCTGCTCACCCCAGGCTTGCGCCGCGTAGGGCAAACGCGCTGACCATCATGCCGGCGACAAACAACGGCACCCCAACGCCGCTGTACCAGCGGGCTCGGCCCATGACGTCTCGCAAAAAGCGTTGCATGAGGCGTGCTTGCACAACCATAAGTGCCGCCACGGCAAGGGCGTGCCACGCTTGCCCCCACTGCAGCAGCAGCCCAACCACCACCGCTTGAGGCAGCAGCATGATGGCGCAGGCCACGCGGGCGGCGCGTTGTACGCCCAATTGAACCGGCAACGAGCGCACGCCCATGCGGCGGTCGCCGTCGATGGCTTTGAAGTCGTTAAGGGTCATGATGCCGTGGGTGCCCACGCTGTAAAGCGCGGCCAGCAGCAGCGAGCGGCTTTCGGGCCACACGCCGCCGGCCATGATGGCGGCCCCGGTAAGCCAGGCAATGCCCTCGTAGCTGATGCCGCAAGCGGCGTTGCCCCACCAGCCATTGGCCTTAAGGCGCAGCGGCGGCGCGCTGTAAGCCCACGCCAAGGCCAGTGCCAAGGCCGTGGCCAGCAGCCCCACCGGGCCCAGCGCCAGGCCCACCACCAGCGACAACACGGTCCACAGCAGCGCCAGGTACAAGCCCCAGCGACCGGGGATACGGCCCGATGGGATGGGGCGGTGCGGCTCGTTGATGGCGTCCACGTGCCGGTCGAACCAGTCGTTGACGGCCTGACTGGTGGCGCAGACCATGGGCCCGGCCAGCAACACGCCCAGCAGCAGCAGGTGCCACTGCCCATTCATGGGCGCGGCAGAGGCCACCACCCCACAGGCAAAGGCCCACATGGGGGGGAACCAAGTGATGGGTTTAAAGAGTTCGGCTACCGCCGACAAAGACGGAATCGTCATACCGGCATTGTGGGATGCCGGTTGGGTTGTGTCAATTTATATTTACACTAACCAAGTAATCTAGATTTGACTTCCGGCTTTGGCCGAGGCTTCATCAACCCCGTCGGTCATTTGAAAGCGACGCAGCTTGATGTATAGGCTTTGGCGCGACAAGCCCAGCATTTCGGCGGCTGAGGCGCGGTTGTCTCCGGTGAGCTCGAGCGCGGCTTGGATGCACAGCTGTTCGATAAGGTCGGTGGTTTCGCGCACGATGTCTTTGAGCGGCAGCCGGCCAACCAGTTCGGTCATTTCGCTGGCGGTGCGGGGCAGCTCTTTGGGGGTGTCGTCCAGGCGGCGGCTGACATCGCGTATGACCAAGCCGTAGCGCGGCGCGGGTGCGTCGCCAACGGCTGCAGCCGATATTTCGATGTCGGTGTTGGCGCCTTGGCTGCCGCGCAGCTCGGTGGCGAACAAGCGCACGCTGCCGTGTTGTTTAAGGTTGGACAACAGCACGCTTTGATCGACGTCTTCGCGCCCAAGCCATGCTTGCAGCGCGGTGCCCACCACTTGTTCGGGGCTGACGCATTGCGTGAGGCGCAAAAAACTGGCGTTGGCGTGTTGGATGACACCCGCCGCGTTGGTAATAAGCAGCGCATCGGGCGCGGTGGCCACCACCGGATCCCAGGTGTTGGGGTTGGGCTCCAACGCGGTGGCCTGCGTAGACAAGCGCAGCAGCCACTGGCTGGCGCCGCCCATGTCGGTGCGTTGCAAGGCCGCGTGGCAAGCTTGGCCGTTGGGTTCAAGTTCGAGCTGCGCCACCCGTGGCAGGTTACCGGCGCGCAGTTCGCCGGCGTGCTGCAGCAAGGCTTGGCGTGAGGCGTCGCCCAGCTGGCTGAGCAGGTTCCAGCCCGATTGTTCGAGGCCTGGCCCAAGCAGTTGGTGTGCTGCGGCGTTGGCTTGTACCAAAGTAAAGTGCTCGGCGTCGAGCACCAACAAAGCGTCGCCGCTGAGTTGCATGAGGGCGTGCGCACGGGCTTGCAAGCGTTGTTGCATGCGGGTGGTGTCGCGCAGGTCGCGCCCAATCGCTGCAAATTGGGCGCTGTGTTCGCGCGCGCCCAGTGGCACCACACGGTAGTTCATGGGCAGGTCGCTGCCCATGGCGCTGGGGTGGTTGACTTGACGCGCCACGGCGGGTTGCCCACGCCTGGCGTCGTTGAGCATGGCTTGCACCTTGGGCACGCTTTCACCGGTCACGGTGTTGGCCCACGCTTGGCCAATCCATTCGGTAAGGTTCCAGGCCGCCAAGTCTTCTCGGCTGCAGGCGAGGTCCAGTATGTTGCCGTCGGCGTTGAGGAGCAACACCACGTCACCGCTGGCAGCCAACAGCGAGGCGGCCGACGATGCCGAGAGGGCGCCCAGATGCTGATCAGCCGAACTGAAGTTCAAACTGGGCTGGGGTTGTCGTGCGGTCATATCATTCAAAACAATTAACGATGCGCTTTGAAATTAGGTTGTAGGTATTGTGCCGCCAAACGGGCAACGTCGGGGGCGGTACCGGCCACGGCGTTGAGGCCAAGGTGGGTGGCGGGTATGTCTAGGTCGGCCAGTCCCGCGCCGCCAGCCAACAAAACCAAGTTGGGGTTGGCGCTGGCGGTGCGCAGCGCGCGGGCCAGTTCGGCCAGTGGCGCGGTGCCGCTGGTGTGGCCCACGCTAAGGGCAACCACTTGCACGTTGTGCCGCTGAATCCAGCTTACCGCCTCGGCTTGATGGGTGAATTGTTGGCGTTGCACCACCCAGCCGGCTTGCAAAAGAAATTCGGCCACCATGGACAGGCCAAAGGTGTGCTGCTCGCCAGGTAGCGGGCACAGCAGCACTTGTCCGGGCGAGGCAAGGCCGCTGACAGGACGGCTTAAGGGGTGCTCGCGCAGCAGCTGCTGCAGTTGCCCCATGCCCCAGGTGACCTCAACAAAATTACAGGTATCGGTTTCCCAGTGCCGGCCCAAGACCCGTGCCGCGGGCGCCAGCAGATACATGTACATGTCCTCGGTGCTGACGCCAATGCCGAGTTGATCGCGCACCAACTGCCGCGCGGGCTCAATCGATTCCTCTAGCACGTGGCCGGCCAGTTCCAGCACCGCCGCTTCGCTGGGCAGGACGCGGGCTTTGTCGCCGTTGGCCGCACGCCCCAATAAGGTAGGCACCACGCGGTGCGTAATGGCTTGCCGTAACAGCTCCCGTGGGAGGTTGGAGGGCCGGTTGACCGCGTCTGGCGAAGGCCGTGGTGAAGGCATGGGTGCCCTTTGGTTGGGTGGTCCCAGCGATTGATTACCGCCAGGTGCACAGAGTATTACGGACATGTTGGATGGGCGTCAAGGCGTGGTTCTTTAGAGTAGTTTTAAAGTATTCATCATTAAGGGTTAACCGGGGTCGTTGAGATGTAAATAAATATTGACGTCATTAAAAGTTGACACAATCGCCCCGTCGGGCTAAATTGACGCCATGACTTGGCCTTCAAGCACCGCTGAGGTTGCCCTTTGTGGGGGGCAAACCGGTCCGCCGCGCAGCCTTTTGTACACCCCAGAGCAGCGCGCACGGCGTGACAACACCCGCTGGACGTTGGTTCAGGGGGTGTTGGCGCCGTTGCAGTTCGTGGTGTTTTTGCTGAGTTTGGCGCTGGTGTTGCGCTACTTGGTGAGCGGCGCGGGCTACGACGCGGCCAACGCCTCGGTATGGGTAAAGACGGCGGTGCTGTACGTGATCATGATCACCGGCAGCATTTGGGAAAAGGTGGTGTTTGGCCAGTACTTGTTTGCGGCCGCCTTTTTTTGGGAAGACGTCTTTAGCATGCTGGTGCTGGCGTTGCACGCCGCCTACGTGGTGGCGGTGTGGCAAGGCTGGGGTGACGCGCAGTGGCAAATGATGCTGGCGTTGGCGGCTTACGCCGCGTACGTGATCAACGCCGGACAGTTTTTACTTAAGCTGCGCGCCGCGCGCCAACAGGAGGCCGCATGGCAGGCGTGATACCCATTGAGCCGCAAGAAGCCGCCGGTCATGCGGTGCTGCGCGAGCGCGGCCAGCGCGAGGTGTTTTGTGGCCTGACCGGCATTGTGTGGATGCATCGCAAGATGCAGGATGCGTTTTTCTTGGTGGTGGGCTCACGCACCTGCGCGCATTTGATTCAGTCGGCTGCGGGCGTGATGATTTTTGCCGAGCCACGGTTTGCCACCGCCATCATCGACGAGCGCGACTTGGCCGGCTTGGCCGATGCCAATGAGGAGCTGGACCGCGTGGTGGGCCAGTTGTTGCAACGGCGGCCCGACATTCGTACGCTGTTTTTGGTGGGGTCGTGCCCGTCTGAGGTGATCAAGCTTGACTTAAGCCGGGCGGCGCAACGGCTTGATGGTCGATATTTTCCGCAGGTTAGGGTGTTGAACTACTCGGGCAGCGGCATTGAGACCACCTTTACGCAAGGCGAAGACGCTTGTTTGGCGGCACTGGTGCCGCACATGCCGCCCGCCAAACCGGGGGCGGCGCCGCAGTTGTTGGTGGTGGGTACGTTGGCGGATGTGGTGGAAGACCAATTGCAACGCTTGCTGCACACCATGGGCATTGACGACGTGGCGTTTTTGCCTGCGCGCCAAAGCCGTTCTCTGCCGGCGGTGGGCGAGAACACACGCATGCTGCTGGCACAGCCTTATTTGGCGGATACCGCGCGCGCGTTGCAAGCGCGTGGGGCGGTGCATTTGCCCGCGCCATACCCGCTGGGTGCGGTTGGCACCACGGCGTGGTTGGGTGCCGCTGGCGATGCGTTTGGCGTGACGCGGGCGCACCTGCTGCGGGTCACCGAGCCTGCGCGCCAGCGCGCCTCGCTGGCGTTGGCCAAGCAACGAGAGGTGTTGCAGGGCAAGTCGGTGTTTTTCTTTCCGGATTCGCAGCTTGAGATTCCGCTGGCACGGTTTGTTTCGCAAGAACTTGGCATGCGCCTAACGGAGGTGGGTACACCTTACTTGCATCGGGCGCACCTGGCGGCGGAGCTTGAGCAATTGCCGCTGGATGTGCAGGTGAGCGAAGGGCAAGACGTGGAGCGTCAACTCGACCGGGTGTACGCCCAACGCCCCGATTTGGTGGTGTGTGGCTTGGGCTTGGCCAACCCGCTTGAGGCCAGAGGCTTGACCACCAAGTGGTCGATTGAGCTGGTGTTTACGCCGATTCAAGGCTACGACCAGGCCGGTGATTTGGCCGAACTGTTTGCCCGCCCCCTTAACCGCCGCTTGCGGCTTGCTGCCTAAACGCCATGGAACTGACGCTTTGGACGTATGAAGGCCCCCCGCACGTAGGGGCCATGCGTGTGGCCACCGCCATGCGGGATGTGCACTACGTGCTGCATGCGCCGCAAGGCGATACCTACGCCGATTTGTTGTTCACCATGATTGAGCGTTTGCCGCGCCGCCCACCGGTGACGTACACCACCTTTCAGGCGCGTGATTTGGGCAGCGACACGGCGCAGTTGTTTAAAGATGCGGTGCGCGACGCGCACGCGCGCTTTGCACCCAAGGCCATGCTGGTAGGGGCCTCGTGCACCGCCGAATTGATTCAAGACGACCCGGGTGGCTTGGCGCAGGCGCTGCAGCTGCCGATTCCTGTGGTGCCGCTGGAGCTGCCCGCGTACCAGCGCAAAGAAAACTGGGGTGCGGCCGAAACGCTGTACCGCATGGTGCGCGCCATGGCCGAGAACGTAAGCGTGGATCGCGCCAGTGTGCCCAAGGCCACCTGCAATTTGCTGGGCCCCATGGCGCTTGGGTTTCGGCACCGCGACGACGTGAAAGAAATTACCGCGCTGTTGCAGCGCATGGGTGTGCAAGTGCAAACGGTGGCGCCATGGGAGGCCACGCCCGAGGACTTGGCGCGCTTGCCGCACGCGAACTTTAACGTGGTGATGTACCCCGAGTTGGCCGGTACCACCGCGCAGTGGCTGTGGCGACGCTTTGGCCAGCCGTTTACCCGCACCGTGCCCATTGGGCGTGGGGCCACCGCCGACTTTGTGCGCGAGGTGGCGGGCTTGGCCGAGGTTGACCCCGAACCGGTGCTGCAGGGTTTGGCCGAACGCGCGCGCTGGTACGCGGCGTCGGTGGACAGCACCTACCTAACCGGCAAGCGCGTGTTTGTGTTTGGCGATGCCACGCACGCCGTGGCCGCGGCGCGGGTGGCCAAAGAAGAAATGGGCTTTGAGGTGGTGGGCCTGGGCACCTACAGCCGTGAGCAAGCGCGTGAGGTGCGCGAGGCGGCCTCGCGCCTGGGGTTGCAGGCGTTGATCACCGACGATTACTTGCAAGTTGAAGCCGCCATTGCTGAACTTCAGCCCGAGCTGGTGTTGGGCACGCAAATGGAGCGGCATATTGCCAAGCGCCTGGGTATGCCGTGTGCGGTGATTTCGGCGCCGGTGCATGTGCAAGATTTTCCGGCACGCTACGCGCCGCAAATGGGCCCAGAAGGCGCCAACGTGTTGTTTGACACCTGGGTTCACCCCCTGATGATGGGCTTGGAAGAGCACCTGATTGGGATGTTCCGAGGTGACCACGAATTTCACGAAGACGCCGCCCCCTCGCACCTGGGCCACGGCACGCGTGCCGCCCCCGCGCCGGAGGTGAGCCCCGCCGAGGGTGGCTTGTGGGGCGACGACGCCGAGCGCGAACTGCGCAAGGTGCCATTTTTTGTGCGCGGCAAAGCCAGGCGCAACACCGAACGTTTTGCCCGTGAGCATGGGCTTAGTCAAATCACCGTCGACACACTTTACGATGCCAAAGCGCACTTTAGCCGCTAAGCCGCACCCCGCCGTGCGTGTGGTGCTGGTCACCATGGACGCGCATTTGGCGAGTGCCGCCCAACGCGCCCAGCAACACATTACGCAGGTGGCGCAAGGGGTGTCGCTGGAGGTGCACGCCGCGGCGTTATGGGGTGATGACCCGCAGCGCTTGCAAGCCTGCGAGGAAGCGATTGGTAAGGCCGACATCGTGCTTGTCACGATGTTGTTCATGGAAGATCACTTTCGCCCCTTGCTGGCGGCTTTGCACGCCAGGCGCAACGATTGCGACGCCATGGTGTGTTTGATGTCGGCCACCGAGGTCACCCAGCTGACCCGTATGGGGCGGCTGGATATGCAGTCGCCAGCCACCGGGCCGTTGGCTTTGCTGCGCCGCCTGCGTGGCGCGGCCAAGGCCAGACAAGACGGCAAGGCCGCCGTGGCCGGTACCACCGGGGCCAAGCAACTGCGCATGCTGCGGCGCTTACCCAAGCTGCTGCGTTTTATTCCGGGCACTGCACAAGATCTACGGTTGTACTTTCAAGCCATGCAGTATTGGTTGGCCGGGTCAGAAGACAACGTGGCTGGCTTGGTGCTGAGTTTGGTGGACCGTTATGCGCAAGGCCCGCGAGCCGGTTGGCAAGGCACGTTAAAAGTTGCACCGCCGCGCGAGTATCCCGATGTGGGTTTGTACCACCCCCGGCTCACAGAGGCGTCGCGACTCACGGAGCGGGTGGCGTCGCTGCCAAGGATAAGCAAGTCAAAGGGTACGGTGGGCGTGCTGTTGTTGCGCTCGTATGTGTTGGCGGGTAACACCGCGCATTACGACGGCGTGATTGGCGCGCTTGAAGCCAAAGGCTACACCGTGATTCCAGCGTTTGCCGCCGGTTTGGATTTTCGTCCGGTGGCCGAGCGTTATTGGTTAAAAGACGGCAAGCCTTGCATTGATGCATTGGTTTCACTGACCGGGTTTAGTTTGGTGGGTGGCCCCGCGTTTAACGACGCGCGCGCGGCGCAACAGATGCTGGCGCAATTGGATGTGCCGTACTTGGCCGCTGCGCCGTTGGAGTTTCAAACACTGGACGCGTGGCGCCAAAGCGAGCGTGGCATGTTGCCGGTGGAGTCCACCATCATGGTGGCGCTGCCTGAGCTTGATGGCGCCACCGGCACCATGGTGTATGGCGGGCGCAGCGGCGACGGCCGCGACATGCAGGCTGCAGCCGATCGCACCTCGTTATTGGCCGCGCGCGTGGCGCGCTGGGTGCAATTGCGTGCCAAGCCACACGCGCAGCGACGGCTGGCGGTGGTGTTGTTTTGTTTTCCGCCCAACGCTGGCAACGTGGGCACAGCGGCCATGCTGGCGGTGTTTGAATCGCTGCACAACACACTCAAGGCCTTGGCCGCGCAAGGTTACCGAGTTGAGGTGCCGCCCACGGTGGAGGCGCTGCGTGAGGCGGTGACGCAAGGCAACGCCACGCGCCACGGCACACCGGCCAACGTGCACGCCCTGATTGGGGCCGACGACCATGTGCGGCGCGAACCCCACTTGGCGGCCATTGAAGGTGCAAACCAATGGCCAACATCTGTTTGTGTTGGGTGCGCAATTTGGCGAAATTTTTGTGGGGGTGCAGCCAGGCTTTGGGTACGAGGGTGACCCGATGCGCTTGTTGTTTGAAAAAGGCTTTGCCCCAACCCACGCATTCAGCGCGTTTTATCGTTGGCTGCGCGAAGATTTTGGCGCCGATGCGGTGCTGCATTTTGGTACCCACGGTGCGCTGGAATTCATGCCTGGTAAGCAGGTGGGCTTGAGCGAGACGTGCTGGCCTGAGCGTTTGTTGGGTGACTTGCCCAACGTGTATTTGTACGCCGGCAACAACCCCAGTGAGGGTGCCTTGGCCAAGCGCCGCGCGGCGGCTACGCTGGTGACGCACGCCACGCCACCGCTGGCGCACGTGCAGGCCTACCAGGCTTGGGGCGAATTGCGCGAGGCCCTTGGTCATTGGCGCGAGCTGCCCGCCAACGCCACCGCAGCTCGCGCTGAGGCGTTGCAAGGCATGACGGATTTGGCGCAACGGTTGGACTTGCCAGGTGACACAACCGACCCCGAGACGTGCGTGACGCGCTGGCAACACGCACTGGACGAGTTGACCAACAGCTTGATGCCGTGTGGCTTGCACGTGGTGGGTCAGGCGCCATCGGCCGCGCAACGTGTGGCGTGGTTGCAAGCGTGCGCCCAGGCGTGGCACCAGGTGCAGTGGCCTGAAGCGGCGCTGCAAGCCCTGGTCGACGACGCCAACGAGAACCGCTGGCAACAGTGGCTGGATCCCGCCACCGCGCAGGCGCAGGCCAGCTGGGATGCGCTGCGCCGCGCCAACCAAGCGTGGTGTGGTGACCATGAGCTGCAAGGTTTGCTGCATGCGCTGGACGGCCGTTATGTGAAACCGGCCCCGGGCGGTGACGTGTTGCGCAACCCCGACGTACTGCCCACGGGGCGCAACATGCACGGCTTTGATCCGTTTGGCTTGCCCAGCGCCTACGCCCAACGCAGCGGGCAGCGACAGGCTGAACGTTTGTTGGCACGCTACCGCGCCGACCATGGCCATTGGCCGGAATCGGTGGCCATGGTGTTGTGGGGCACCGACAACCTAAAAACCGGCGGCGACGCCATTGCCCAAGCATTGCACCTCATGGGTGCGGCGCCGCGGTTTGATAGCTACGGCCGTTTGGCCGGCGCAACTTTGGTGCCGCTTGAGCAACTTGGGCGACCGCGGATTGATGTGGTGCTGACGTTGTCGGGGATATTTCGGGATTTGTTGCCGCTGCAAATTCGGCTGTTGGCCGAGGCGGCGTTTTTGGCGGCCGAGGCCGACGAGCCCGAAGACATGAACTGGATTCGCAAGCATGTGTTGGCCTGCCAGCAGGCGCACGGTTGCGATTTTGAAAGCGCGGCTTTGCGGGTGTTCAGCAACGCCGAAGGCACCTACGGTGCCAACGTGAACTTGCTGATTGACAGCGGCCAGTGGGACCAAGCCGACGAGTTGGCCGACGCCTTTAGCCAACGCAAAGGGTTTGCCTATGGACGCGGCGGCCAACCCCAGGCCCAGCAAGCGTTGCTGCGCGAGGCGTTGGCACACGTTGCCATGAGTTATCAAAACCTTGAGTCGGTGGAATTGGGCGTGACCTCGGTGGACACCTACTTCGACAGTTTGGGCGGCATGACACGCGCGGTGGCCAAGGCGCAAGGACTCAGCAGCGACGCCATGCCGGTTTACATTGGCGACCAAACACGCGACGACGAAGCCCACGCGCAGGTGCGCAGCCTGCGCGAGCAAGTGGCGCTTGAGACGCGCGGGCGCATGCTCAACCCCACCTGGACCGACACCATGCTGCAGCATGGCTACGAGGGCGTGCAACAAATCGAAGCGCACCTTACCCACACCTTGGGTTGGTCGGCCACCACCGGTCAGGTGGAGCCGTGGGTGTATCAGCGCCTCAGCGAAACCTACATGCTCGACGACGCCATGCGCCAGCGCTTGGCTGCACTTAACCCCACCGCGTCGGCGCGCATGGCAAACCGTCTGTTGGAAGCATCGGAGCGTAATTTTTGGCAACCCAGTGCCGAGCATTTGGAGGCGCTGCGACGCGCCAGCGATGCGTTGGAAGACAGTCTTGAAGGCATACAACAAGGAGCGGCGGCATGAATACCGTGGCAGTACCCGTGACAGCAATCGGCCGCGGCGCACGCCCTGGCGAGGACGGCGAGGGCAGCGTGCAGGTGTCGTTGGACCCTAACTTAAAAATTGGTAACGCCAAGGTGTTTGCCATTTACGGCAAAGGCGGAATTGGCAAAAGCACCACGTCTTCGAATTTGTCGGCAGCGTTTTCTCACATGGGCAAGCGGGTGCTGCAAATTGGTTGCGACCCCAAGCACGACTCCACCTTCACCTTAACCAAGCGCATGTTGCCCACGGTGATCGATGTGCTGGAGACGGTGGACTTTCACCCCGAAGAGCTGCGGGTGGAAGACTTTGTATTTGAAGGCTACAACGGTGTGATGTGTGTGGAGGCCGGTGGGCCGCCAGCAGGCACCGGCTGCGGCGGCTATGTGGTGGGGCAAACGGTGAAGCTACTCAAAGAGCACCACCTGTTGGAAGACACCGACGTGGTGATTTTTGATGTGCTGGGCGACGTGGTGTGTGGTGGCTTTGCAGCCCCGCTGCAGCACGCTGACCGGGCGTTGATTGTGACCGCCAACGACTTTGACTCGATTTTTGCCATGAACCGCATCGTGCAAGCGATTGGTGCCAAGGCAAAAAATTACAACGTGCGCCTCGGTGGTGTGATTGCCAACCGCAGCGCCGGAACCGATCAAATCGACAAATACAACCAACAAATTGGGCTGCAGTTGGCGGCGCACTTTCCCGACCTGGATGCGATTCGCCGCAGCCGACTGAAAAAGTCCACATTGTTTGAAATGGATGAAGGCCCCGAGTTGGAGGCGGTGCGCCAAGAGTACATGCGGTTGGCTGCGGCGTTGTGGGTTGGCACCGACCCCATGAGCGCCGTGCCCATGAAAGACCGCGATATTTTTGACTTGTTGGGTTTTGACTGATGCCAGACACCGCGTACCTGCAGCGCCGCGCGCAAATTGAGCACTACTTTGACCGCACCGCGGCCAAGGCATGGGAGCGGCTGACCTCAGACGCCCCGTTGGGTCGCATACGCGCCTCGGTACGCGCCGGGCGCGACGCCATGCGCGAGACGTTGCTGCAGTGGTTGCCTCTGGATTTGCAGGGCCAGCGCGTGCTTGATGCCGGCTGCGGCACGGGCTTGTTGGCGCAGGCGTTGGCTGAGCGTGGGGCGCAGGTGGTGGCGGTGGATTTGTCACCAACGTTGATTGAACTGGCCCGGCAGCGACAAGCCGAGGGCAGCACAAACGTGCAGTACCTGGCCGGTGACATGCTGGACGACGCCTTGGGTGATTTTGATTACATGGTGGCCATGGATTCGCTGATTCACTACGAACCGCAGCAGCTGGCCGATGCTTTGCAGCGCTTGGCGCCACGGGTTCGGCAGGCGATGCTGTTTACTTTTGCACCGCGCACCCCGGCGTTGGCGCTGATGCATGGGGTGGGTCGTTGGTTCCCGCGCGGTGAGCGCTCGCCGGCGTTGCAGCCCATGGCGCAGACGCGCCTACGCCCGCTGCTGAATCAGGCGCTGGGTGCGGCGTGGCAAGAGGGGCGTGGGCAGCGCATCTCGCGCGGCTTTTACACCTCGCAGGCTTGGGAGTGGCATCGGTGAAGGCTTGGCGCATGCACCCCCCGGCGTGGGCGCAAGCCCTGATGGCGCGTTATGTGCCGTTTGCAGACGCGGCTTCGGCCGATTTGCCGTTGGCCAAGTTGTGGCGCTTGTCGTTGTTTCAGGTGGCGATTGGCATTGCCACGGCGTTGCTGGTTGGCACGCTGAATCGGGTGATGATTGTTGAGTTGGGCGTACCGGCGTGGTGGGTGGCGTTGTCGGTGGCGCTGCCTCTGGTGTTTGCGCCGATGCGCGCCATGATTGGCTACCGCAGCGATACCCATCCTTCGGCCTTGGGCTTGCGCCGCTTATGCCGTTTGCCTTGTTGCTGCTGGCCGACCCGCCCCCCGGCAGCCTTTGGCTGGGGCGTTTGGGCGCTGGTTTGGCGTTTGTGCTGGCTGGCGCGGGCATACAAATTACCCAAACCGCTGGCATGGCCTTGGCCTCGGATTTGGCCACCGAGCAAACCAGGCCGCGCGTGGTGGCGTTTTTGTATACCGCGCTGCTGGTGGGTTTGGTGCTGGGTGCGGCCGGCTTGGGGTGGATGCTGGCCGATTTTTCACCCAAGCGCTTGATTCAGGTGGTGCAAGGTTGTGCCGTGGCGGTGATGGTGCTTAACCTCACCGCGCTGTGGCGCCAAGAGGCACGCGGTGCACGCCGTGGCGCACGCGCCCCAGGCGGCTTTGCGTTGCAATGGCAGGCCATGATGGCCATGCCCGGCATGCGACGCTTTTTGTGGACGGTGGGTTTGGGCACCTGCGCATTTAGCATGCAAGACATTGTGCTTGAGCCCTACGGCGGCGAGGTACTGGGCTTGGCGGTGAGCCACACCAGCGCCTTAACGGCACTGAGCGCATTGGGTGCGATGTTGGCCTTTGCCTGGTCGGCGCATCAGGTGGCACGCGGCACCGATACCTGTCGGCTAGGGGCCAACGGCGTGTTGCTTGGTCTGCCAGCGTTTGCCATGGTGGTGTTTGCCGCGCCGTTGCAAGCGCCTTGGTTGTTTCAGTGCGGCGCGTTTTTGATTGGTATGGCGGGCGGCTTGTTTGCGGTGGGCATGCTGCTGACCGCCATGGAGTTTGTGCAAGGTGGCGCCAGCGGCTTGGTGTTGGGCGCATGGGGTGCGGTGCAAGCCAGCGCCGCGGGTGTGGCCATGGCATTGGGCGGGGCGTTACGCGATGGCGTGGGGCACTTGGCCATGGCGGGCCACTTGGGCGTGCCGTTGCAGTCGCCGGTGACCGGCTACAGCTTTGTTTTTCACCTAGAAATTTATTTGCTTTTTGTGGTGCTCATTGCGTTGGGCCCACTGGTGCGGCGCCGGCGGGGGCAAGCCCCCTCGGCCAATAGGTTGGGTCTGGCAGAAATGCCGGGATAAGGGTGTGCGTTGTTTTTATAAGGAGAAACGGTGATGGGAACAGGAGCAATCACGCAATACGTTGATGTGGCCCAGATCGTGTTGTACATGTTCTGGATATTTTTTGCTGGGTTAATTTTTTACCTTGTCCGAGAAGGGCATCGTGAGGGTTACCCCATGGACTCAGGCCGCGAAAACGGCCCGGTGATCACGGGTTGGCCCGTGCCCGAGCCCAAAACCTATCGCTTGGCCAATGGCCGCGAGGTGCTGGCGCCCGACTTTAATCGGCCCGACAGCAGCTACCAAGCGCAGCCTGTGACGCCGCTAAACGGTGCACCACTGGAGCCTGTGGGCAACCCGCTGACCGCTGGGGTAGGACCGGGTGCTTGGTCGGCGCGTGCCGATGAAGTGGACCGCACGTTGCACGGCGACGCCAAAATTGTGCCGCTGCGCGTGGCCTCTGACCATGGTGTGGCAAGCAAAGACGTGGACCCACGCGGCATGTCGGTGGTTGATGTGCACGGCAATGTGGCCGGCAAGGTTACTGATCTGTGGGTTGACCGCATGGAAATGATGTTTCGTTTTCTTGAGGTCACCACCCAAGGCGGTCGGCAGGTGCTGGTGCCCATGACTTTTGCGCGTATCACGCGGCAAAGCATCACGGTGCACGCCTTAATGGCCGATCAGTACGAGGGTATACCGGCCACGCGTAACCCCGATGAGATCACGCTGCTTGAGGAAGAAAAAATCACCGCGTACTTTGGTGCCGGTACCTTGTACGCCACCCCTGAGCGGCAAGAGCCACTGCTATGAGCGCGGTCCACGAGCACGAGTTTGAGGCCGCCCCAGGCCTGCCCGAGCCGTTGCCGGCAGGCGAACGCGTGCTGTGGCAAGGCGCGCCGCAATGGCGCACCTTGGCCGTGGAGGTGTTTCATGTGCGCGCGGTGGCGATTTACTTGGTGGCGATGCTGGCCTTGCAAGCCAGCGCCGGCGTAACCAGCTCCGTGACTGCCTATTGGCAGGGCTTGGCGGTAAGCGCCGTGCTGGCGTTGGTGGCATGGGGTGTGCTGTGTTGGTGGGCGTGGCTCAGCGCCCGCACCACGCTGTACACCCTGACCAACAAACGGGTGGTGATGCGCATTGGCATTGTGCTAACCCTGACCCTTAACTTGCCGCTACGCCGCCTGGCGGGTGCGGCGATTAAGCAGGGGCGGCACGGTGTGGGCGATGTGTCGGTGACCTTGGTTGATGGTGACCGCATGGGTTGGGCGCACCTGTGGCCACACGCACGACCATGGCATGTGAAGCAACCCCAGCCCAGCCTGCGCGGCGTGGCCGATGTGCAACGCGTGGCGCAACTGCTGCAGCAGGCATGGCGTGCCGCCAACCCCGACGTTGCGGTAACGGTGGCCGCGCAAGGTGAGGGCGCTATGGCCGAGCGCCATCAGCCCTCGGTGGTGATGTCGTGAACACATTAAGCCTTCGCGCTCGCAGCCGCCCCCCGTGGCAGCTGATGGCGGTGGCGCTGGCCCTGCTGGGCTTGGCTTGGTGGGTGGCCCAAGGCGCGCCCACCGACACCGCCCCGGCGCAGTGGCAACGCCCGGTGATGTTTGATCAAGCCGCCGACGGCAGTGTGTTGGCAATTGAGCCCAGCACCGGTGAGGTGCTGCGCCGTTGGCAAGGTGAGCAGGGCTTTGTACGCGGCGTGGTGCGCACCATGGCGCGTGCGCGCCTGGCCCATGGGCTGCCTCCGGGTGGGCCGTATCAGTTGATTGGGCGCCAAGGCAGCCGCTTGCAACTGGCCGATGCCGCCACCGACACCCGCATTGATTTGGAGAGTTTTGGCCCGAGCAACTGGGTTGAATTTGCCGCACTGGCACCGCAATCCGCTGGAGAGTATCGATGAGTAACGCCCCCATGACATTGGACGACGACCCTTTAATGCACCTCATGGCGCGGGTGGACAGCGCGGCCGACGCGCAGGCCAAGGCCTTAACCGATACCGTGATTGCACCACGCTTTTACACCACCGATTACCAAGCCATGGACCGGCTTGACGTGACGCCGGTGCGCGCGGAGTGGGACGCCATGATGGCCGAGTACGAAGGCGACAACAACCACGACCACTTTCAGCGCGACGCCAGTTTTGCGCAAGAGGCCAAAGCGCAGGTGGCGAAGTTGCCACCGGCGTTGCGTCAAGAATTTTTAGATTTCTTAATCGGTTCACTGACCTCAGAGTTCTCGGGTTGTATTTTGTACAACGAGGTGCGCAAACACGTAACCAACCCCGACATCAAAAAGCTCATGACCTTCATGGCACGTGACGAATCGCGCCATGCAGGATTTATTAATCAGTCGCTGCGCGACTTTGATTTGGGTGTGGATTTGGGTGATCTCAAGCGCACCAAACGCTACACCTTTTTTAAGCCCAAGTTTATTTTTTACGCCACGTACTTGTCCGAGAAGATTGGTTACGCGCGTTACATCACCATTTATCGTCAGCTGGAGCGCCACCCCGACAAGCGCTTTCACCCAATATTTAAGTGGTTCGAGCGCTGGTGCAACGACGAGTTTCGTCATGGCGAATCGTTTGCATTGATCATGCGCGCCAACCCCGAGCTGCTGCGCGGGCACAACGTGTGGTGGATTCGGTTTTTCATTTTGGCGGTGTACGCCACCATGTACGTGCGTGATCATCAACGGCCGGGTATGCACCAAGCCATGGGCTTGGCACCCACCGAGTTTGACTACACCGTGTTTCGGATCACGTCTGACATTGCCAAACAGGTGTTTCCGATTGAGATTGACACCGACCACCCGGCGTTTCGCCAGGGTATGTCACGCCTGGCGGCCATTAACACCCGCATGACGATGGCCAGCGAACGTGGTGGCGTGTGGGGCAAGCTACGCCAAGGCTGGTGTGCATTGCAAGCGGCGGCGGTGTTTGCCCGGGTGTATTGCATTCCGGTAAAAAAACAAGCGCTGCCGGTGAGCGTGCGGGTGCAGCCCACGTGGTGAACCCATGACCAACGCCTTGTGGCAATCGCCATGGCTGGCCGCGCTGGTGGCGGTGTTTAGCTGGTGGCTGGGCACGGGTGTGATTTTGTGGTTGGTGCGGCGTGCCCGCCCCACCTTTGGCCGCAGCAATTTGTGGCTCACTGTGTTGGCATTGGGGTCGTTGGTGTTGGCCTGGCAGTCTATGCAAACCGTGGGTACAGCGCATGCTTACTTGGGGTTTGTTGCGGCCATGGTGATGTGGGCGTGGCACGAGCTGATGTTTTTAACCGGTTGGCTAACCGGCCCGCGCCGCGTGGCGCAAGAGCGCCAAGTACAGGGCTGGCGCCGGTGGCAGCAAGGCGTGGCGGCGGTGGCGTGGCACGAGGTGGCGCTGATGGTGAACTTTGCGCTGCTGGTGGTGTTGCAGCAAGGCCAGCCGAATCACACCGCGCTGTGTACCTTTGCGGTGTTGTGGTGCATGCGTTTTAGCGCCAAGATCAATTTGTTTGTGGGTGTGCCACAAATTGGTACGCAGTTTTTACCGCCGCATTTGGTGTATTTGGGCAGTTACTTTCGCAGCCAGACACCGAGTTGGTTTTTTTATGTTTCGGTGGCGGCTGCAAGCACCGCGCTGGCCTGGCTGGTGTGGCAGGCGCAAACCGCAGCGGTAAACGTAACACCCGGCTGGACTTTGTTGGCCACGCTGCTGGCGCTGGCCATTGTGGAGCATGTGCTGATGGTGCTGGCAGCTCCCGTGCAAAGGTTGTGGGGTTGGGCCATGGGGCGTACACCGCCGTTGACGGCGATCAAAGCGGAGGGTGGATGAACGCGTATTACACCGACGAGGCGCGCGCAAGTGGCGAGCCCACACCAAGGCCCAAGGCGTTGGTGATTGGCAGTGGCTTTGGTGGCTTGGCCGCAGCCATACGCCTGAGCGTGATGGGGTACGAGGTGCAGGTGCTCGAGCAACTCGACGGCCCAGGGGGCCGCGCGTATGTGTTTGCCCAAGACGGCTACACCTTTGACGCTGGCCCCACCATCATCACGGCGCCGTTTTTGCTTGAAGAGTTGTGGGCGCTGTGTGGCCGTCGTTTGCAAGACGACGTGGACCTGCGTTTGATGGAGCCTTTTTATCGGATACGTTTTGACGACGGTCGCATTTTTGACTACAACGCCAACGACGAACAAATGGAGCGCCAAATCGCGACATTTGACGCGCGCGACGTTAAGGGTTTTCGGCGTTTGGTTGAGGTGGCTGAGCGTTGCCGCCGCATCGGTTTTGAGGGCATGGGCTCGATTGCGTTTGATCGGTTCATGGACTTGATCAAGGCCTTGCCTGGCTTTGCCCGCATGCAGGCATGGCGCACCATTTACGGTGTGGTGGCCAAGCACCTGCGGCATCCGCAACTGCGTATTGCGTTTAGCTTTCACACCTTGCTGATTGGTGGCAACCCGTTTTCTGTGACCAGTGCCTATGCGTTGATTCATTCGTTGGAGCGGCGCTGGGGCGTGCACTCGGTGATGGGCGGCACCGGCGCGTTGGTACGCGCCATGGTGAAGTTGCTGCAGCAGCGTGGCGTGGCGATTCGATACCAGGCGCGGGTGGCAGAAATTACGGTGGAGTCAGGGCGCGCCACGGGCGTGCGATTGGCCAATGGCGAAACCTTGGCCGCTGACATTGTGGTGAGCAACGCGGACTCGGCGTGGACCTACAAACACCTGGTGCGGCGCGAACACCGCCGGCACTGGAGCGACAGCCGCATTGAACGCGGGCGTTATTCCATGGGACTGTTCGTGTGGTACTTTGGCACCAAGCGGCGCTATGAAGAGGTGCCGCATCACATGATGGTGCTTGGGCCGCGCTACAAGGGCTTGCTGCGTGATATTTTTAAGCGCAAACACTTGGCCGACGATTTCAGTTTGTATTTGCATCGTCCCACCGCCACCGACCCCTCGCTGGCGCCGCCGGGCTGCGATACGTTTTATGCGTTGTCGCCGGTGCCGCATTTGGACAGCGGCACCGATTGGCGCACCCATGCCGAGCGTTACCGGCAAGCCATTCAAACGCGGCTGGAGACCACCGTGCTGCCCGGTTTGGGGGCCGAACTCACCACCTCACGACTCATGACGCCGTTGGATTTTCAAGACCGATTGGCCAGCTACAAGGGCGCGGGCTTTGGGCTGGAGCCGCTGTTGCTGCAAAGCGCATGGTTTCGGCCGCACAACCGCAGCGAAGATGTGGACGGTTTGTATTTGGTTGGCGCGGCCACGCACCCGGGCGCGGGTGTGCCCGGGGTTTTGATGTCAGCCAAGGCGCTGCAAACCGTGGTGCCTACAGTGCAGGCGTGGCGCGCCGCCCAAACCAGTAAGGCCACGTTGTGATTGCCCCCGAATTGCAGGCTTGTTTGGAGCTTATGCGCGGGGGCTCCAAAACCTTTTTTGCGGCAAGCCGCTGGCTACCGCCGCGGGTGCGCAGCGCCGCGGTGGTGCTGTATGCGTTTTGTCGGGTGGCGGACGATTTGGTGGACGAGGGCGACGACTGCCAGCAAGCGCTGGCGCAGTTGCATGAGCGTTTAGACGCCATATACGCCCAAGCGCCGCAGCCGTTTGTGGAGGATCAAGCCTTGGCCGTGGTGGTGCAGCAGCACGATTTACCGCGCGCGTGGCTGGATGCATTGCTCGAGGGCTTTGCATGGGATGCGCAAGGGCGCCGCTACCACACGCTGCAAGACGTACACGCCTACGCCGCGCGAGTTGCCGGCAGCGTGGGCACCATGATGGCTTGGCTGATGGGCGCGCGCAGTCAAAGCACCTTGGCGCGAGCGGCGGAGCTGGGCCTGGCCATGCAGCTCACCAATATTGTGCGAGACGTGGGTGAAGACGCGGCCCGCGGCCGGGTGTATTTGCCGGAGCAATGGCTGCGTGAAGAAGGCTTAAGCGCGGCCACGGTGATGGCCAGCTTGCAAACCTCGGCGCCGCTGCAACGGGTCACGGCGCGTTTGCTGGATGAGGCCAGCGCGCTGTATGAGCGCGCCAGTGTGGGCATTGCCGCGTTGCCGGCTGACTGTCGGCAAGCGATTTGGGCGGCGCGTTGGGTGTACGCCGAAATCGGCGCGCAGGTGCGGCGCCACAACCTTGACTCGGTGTCACGCCGGGCGGTGGTGGGGCGCTCGCGCAAGGCGTGGTTGCTCACCCGGGCATGGATGGACGCCCAGGCGGCGGCGCAGGTAAGCAGCGCGGTGCCACCCGCGGCGGTGCCGGCGATTGAGTTTTTGCTTGGTGCGGTGCCCGCCGATTTGGTTGATGGCGCCGGGGTGCGCACACCGGTGCGGCGTAACCCAGAGCAACGTGTGGTGTGGATGCTGGAGCTGTTTGAGCGCTTGGCTCACGAACGCCGCGGCATGCGCCACGGCAGCATGGCTTGCACCACCGACGAGCGCAGCCGGGGCACGTACAGCGTTTCGTGAAAGCTGGTGACGCGTTCACCCAGCAATTCACTTTGCACCACCGCCCGCTGATAAAACGGCGTGTCTTCAAGCTGGTCTTGCACCGTAACCGGCGCGTCGCTGCGTAGCCGTCGTTCGATCCACCACGCCGTGCGTCGCATGCGCTGCTGCGGCGGCGCGGCAAAAGGTTGAATGTCGCCGTTGGGCAAAAAGCGCAGCGCCAGCACCTGGCCATCGGCGCGCCATGGTTCCGTGTCGTAAATCACCGCACTGCTGCCGTCGCGCAGCTGGCAGCGTGACCAATCCCAGGCCTCAAACCCCTCGGTAATCGGTTCATCGCCCTCGTTGCTGTCCAGGTAACCTTGGCCCTGCCAGTGCAGGGCCGGCTGTTGCAGCTCAACTTCAACGCGCGCGCTGGGCGCCAGCGGCCCCCAGCGGTGCGCGCCGCGCGCCTCCAGTGGGGTGCTAAACGTAAACAGCTGTGTTGGGTGTACCCGCACCTCGCCGCGCACCGGCCACGGCACAGGCACCGCGCGCTCGTGCAAGCGAATCGACAAATAACGACCGTTCCAATGCAAGGCGCTGGGGCCAATGGTGAAGTGGGTGGCATCGCGTGCGCACCATCGGGCGCCGCGCTCGGTCATGGTCCAGCGCCGCGCCGGCCCGTACAGCGAGACATTGAGGCAGCAGTAGTGGTTGGGGTCGGGTTGGGCGCCGCCACGCCGCGCCCAGGTGTAGTAGGGCGAGAACACGCTGCCAACAAAGGCAATGATGCTCAGCCCATGCTGGCCGCAGTCGCTCAGTGCGTCAACGTACCACCAGAGGTAGCCGCCGGATGGAACCGTTTGGTCAAAGCGCGGTTCGCCATCACGGCCACGGCCGCCTGATGCCCCGACAGCGCCGCCATCGGCACCCCCGGGCCCGGGTGCACGCTGCCCCCCGCCAAATAAAGCCCCGGCACCATGCTCTGCGCCCCCGGGCGGGCGAACGCCGCCATCCATCCATGCGTGGCCTGGCCGTACAGGGCGCCGCCCGAGGCCGCAAAGCGCTGGTGAAACGTCACCGGGGTGCTGCGCAGCATGTGGTGGGGTTGCGGCTGCCAGCGCAGGCCGCAGCGCTGTAGCAAGCGCATGGTATGGGTTTCGCATTGGTGCCAGTCCTCCTCTTGCCAGTCGCTGCTGTCGCCACGCGCCGGCGCGTTCACCAAAACCAGCATGCGCTCGGCCTGTTCAGCGGCGGGGTCGCGTCCCACGCCACGATCTTGTGCACACAGGTAAACCGTGGGTTTGGGCGGCAGCCGCCCGGCGCCAAATATGGCATCGAACTCGCTGGCGTAGTCGTCGTCAAAAAACACATTGTGTCGGTCCATGGCCACGCCGGCTGTGGCGGTGTGCACCGCCCACGTGACCGCCGACAGTGACCGAGGCGGCGGCGTGGCCGCCACCGCGCCTTGCACTGCCTCGCCCAGCAGGCGCTCGCGCAGTGCGTTGGGGTCGCCGTTAAACACCACCGCGTCGGCGCGCAGATGGCTGCCGTCTTGCAAAATCACGCCACTCACACGGCCTGCGCTCAGCTCAATACGCTCTACCGCTGTGCCGCAGCGCAGCTCGGCCCCTTGCGATTGGGCCAAAGTGGCCAATGCCTGCGCCAGTGCCCCCATGCCGCCTTGCACCGCCCACACGCCTTGCATCTCCACGTCGGCAATCAGCATCAGCGTGGCTGGCGCGTGCCACGGCGACGAGCCGCAGTAGGTCGCGTAGCGGCCAAAGAGTTGCTGCAATTTGGGGTGCTGCAGTTGGCGTTGCAAGCTGCTCATGAGGCTGCGCATCGGGCCGATGCGGGTGAGGGTGCTCAAGCCTTGCCAGCCCAGCGCTTGGGTGAGCTGCGCCATGCTGGGCGCCGGTGCCCGAATGTAAGGTTCTTCCAGTGCTTGATACACCTGGGTTGCGGTGCGGCAAAAGGCGGCAAAGCGCCGACCCTCGGCGGCGCCGGCAAAGCGGGCCACCGCGTCTTGGCTGGCCTGGCGGTCGGCAAACAAATCGAGCGCGCTGCCATCGCTCCAAAAGTGGCGCGCCAACACCGCCAGCGGCTCCAGGGTGACGGCATTGTCCAGTCGTTGCCCGCAGCGTGCAAACAAACCGTCAAACACCCAGCGCATGGTCATTACGGTGGGGCCGGCATCAATGGCCGCGCCATCCACTTCAAGCGTGCGCATTTTGCCGCCCACGGCGGCGGCGCTTTCGCACAACGTGACGCGCATGCCTTGGTGGGCAAGCTCGGCGGCACAGGCCAAGCCCGCCACACCGGCACCCACCACCACCACGTGTGGCTCAGGCATGGGCCGCAATGGGGCCGCGCCACACCCCGCGCTGACTCAGCAGACTCAGCCGCACAAACAACGACTCAGAAAAGAAATCGTTTTTATAGGCCGCTGCTGCGGCCCGCTGGTGGGCGCCGTCTTGGGCGTAATCGGTCATGGCTTGGGCGTCACGCCACAAACTGAAGGTGCATTGGCGCACCAACGGTGCCTCGCCCAGCCCCATGGCCAATAAACAGCCGTCGCTGGCTTGCAAGTCTTCTTGCGCCGCCGGTGCATGACGCCAAAACGCCATGGCCTTGGCGGGGCGAATGCTGGCGCGCGTTAACACCGCCATGGGCATGGCCTGACGGGTGAGGGGGGCGGCGTAGCTGGGCGCAGCCGATGGCTGCCAAGCGTGTCCATCCCAACTGCCACGTGCCGATTGAATCGCCATGATGCCTGCCCACCACTGTCTGGCGCGCTGCTGATAGCCTTGCGCCAAGTCGCTCTCAAGCAGGGCTTGGGCTTGTCCTTGGTTGGGGACCATGGCCACCAAACCTTGGTGGGTGGCGCTGGGGCGCAGCGTAAAGCCGCCGTCGTGTCCGCTACCCATCACCTTGGCAAAGGTGGCGCCGGCTTGCTCGCGCCATACGCCGCCGCCGCGCATCAGGCGTCGCCAGCCCCAACTTTGGTGATGCGGATGAAAATCCACCAACAACACCACGACCACCCCGGACAGGGCACCGTCGCCGGGCTCTGCGGGGGTGGGTCGTTCGGTCAAGTTACTTGGCTCCGCTGGCCAGCGAGGGGTAGTCCTTAAGCATGGAAGCACCCAGCAGCGGCTTGTTCACGCCTTGGTGGCAGGTGGCGCAATTGACCTTGGCCAAGTCACCCAAAACGCCTTTGCGATTGGCGGGAAACACCTCGGTCAACGGCGTGATGTATTCGTTGTTCACATCACGTGCCATACGAATGCCGTGCCATGCCTTGACGCGTTGTGGGGGGACATCGTCCCAGCTGGAGAAGGCGCGCGAGTTGTGGCAGTAGGTGCAGTTCACCCCAAGCGAGGCCGACATGTGCACCATCAAGCCGTAAGTCCACTCGGTTTGCTTGATCGAGCTGCGGTTACCCGTGGGCAAAGCCGTGGTGCCATTGACTCGAATGGCGTGGTCGCCCAGCAAAAACGGTGTAAACGGATCGTTGGGCAATGAGGCCAGCTTGACACTGGCGGCCGGGCTGTTTTGTCCAGCCTTGTCGCCAATGAAGTTCGCGCCCTTGGGCTCGTGGTCGGCCTTAAACCACACCTCGGCCGGCACCGCTTGGCCGCGGTGGCAGGTGTAGCAGGTTACCCCGGTATCGGCGACGTGCGTTTTCCAGTTGGCGTTGATGTTTTGTGTCATTTCAATCATGCGCCGCGACACCACCTTGGTGTACTTGCTGTCGTCGGCCAAATTCGCCGGGTTATGACAGTAGTTGCAACCCTCTTGCGGTGCAATCCAGCTGGTAATGGCCACCATCAAGCGCGTGAATTGACCCACGCTTAAGTCACCAAGCACCTGCACGTTTTGATAAATCTCCGAGGCCTTGGGACCCGCCGCCGGTGCCATAGGCGTGGCCATGGGCACGGTGTTGGCTGCTGCGCGGTCGTCCAGCGTGCGCGGGTTCACCACCTGCACCATGCCGGTGCCGCGGTAGCCGCTTTGCTCGCTTTGCATGGGGGGGCGCTCGCACGCGGCCAGCGTCACCAACGAGGCCAACGCCGCGAGCTTGGCGCCCCGCGTTAACCAAAGTTTGGATGAATGCAACATGTTCAGCCTCCTGAGCTAAGCGCGGGGTCGACCGCAGCGGGGAATACGTCGGGGTAGGGTGGCGCCACACCGTGCTTGATGGCCCACAGGTACCAGTTGTCTACCACCGTGCCGGTAAGCAAGATGCCAATGCCGCCGGTGATGGGGCACAACACCGCAAACCACCACGCCCAACGGTGAATCGATTCCATGGTGGCGTTAAAGCCCATGGTCCAGCGCCAGAACAAACCAGCGCGTTCACTGGCGGTGCCACGGTCAATGATTTGCTCAATCTCACGCTCACCGCCGAACCGCGTGACCGCCAAAATGGTGGCGCCGTGCATGGCAAACAGCAGCGTGGCACCATACAAAAACACGATCGACAAGGCGTGGAACGGGTTGTAAAACAAGTTGCCGTAGCGCAGCGAGAACGCCGCGGTCCAGTCCAGGTGGGGGAAGATGCCGTACGGCACGCCCTCGCTCCAAGAACCCATCAGAATGGGGCGGAACAAGCCCAAGCACAGGTACAGCCATAGCGCCGCGGCAAATGCCCACGCCACGTGCGTGCCCATGCCCAGCGCGCGGGCGCGGCGGTAGGTGCGAGCCCACCAAAACGCCAGCGACGCGGTTAAAAACAGGCCGACAATCAAATGCCACCCGCCTTGATTCAGCGGTGGAATCTCCAGCCCATAGGTGGGCGGTGGCGGCTCAAGCGAGAGCCAAAACAACTGCCGCACAAACTGAATCGGGTCCCAGCCCACCGAGGCCAGCATGTTCATGCCGATCAAAGTAAAGGCAAACACGCCCAGTATCAGCGAGGCCAGGCCCAGACCACCCAAATAAATTGGGCCGATTTGGGCGTTGCCCAACTTGCCTAGCCAGTACGACACCCAGGGCTGCTTGCCGGTGCGCGGGCTGTTGCCCGGCCCCAGCGGCACGCCGTCGTGCAACGGGCCAGTGGCCTGCACGGTGGTGAACAAATTTTGGTATTGCGCCATGATGTGCTCTCCTACAGGCTTAGCTCAAAGGCCATTGCGACCAAATGGGCAGGTTCAGCCACCAGCTCCACCACTCGGGCCAGCCCAAGCTCCAAAACGGACCGCTGATGACGATACAAAGCGCGCTAAAGAGCACCGCTGCCAAAGCCAAGAACAGGCCCAAGCGGTGAATCCCCAACGTGCCGATGGAATAACCAATGAAGTCACGGAAGAACGTGTCCTCGTGCTCAGGTGTTTTCACTTCAGTCCCTGGCGCTGGGTTGGTGGCCGACAAAATCAGCGAACCGTGCAGCGACAGCGCAAACACCGTGGCAAAGAAAAAACTTACCGCCAGCATGTGGGCCGGGTTGTAGTGAAAGTGCAGGTACTGGTAGCCCACGTTGGAGACCCAGTCGAGGTGGCTAAAAATGCCGTAAGGAAAGCCGTGCCCCCAGGCACCCATCAGCACCGGTCGCACCACCACCAGCGTGACGTAGGCCAAAATGGCCACGCCAAACGCAAACGGCACGTGGTATCCCATGCCGAGCTTGCGGCAGATTTCTACCTCACGCAGCAGCCACGAGCCAAACGCGCCGATGGCGCACACCGTGATCAGCTGCCACAAGCCGCCTTCCATAAGCGGTGCCAGCGCCAAGCCATACGATAAATCGGGCGGCGCGATATTGATTTGCCACAGGTTCCAGGTTGGCCCCTGCGAGGCGCCCCACAAAATCAGTGCGGTGCCTAAAAACGTAAAAAATGCCGTGGTGACCCCAAAAAATCCAACATAAAACGGGCCAACCCAAAAGTCAAACAGGTCCCCGCCCAACAGCGTGCCACCTCGCACCCGGTATTTCTTTTCAAAGCTGAGCATGGCCATTGCGAGGCCCTCCTGCGTCGAGTGAATTGCTGGTTATGAGCAGGCGCTGCACACAACCTATGGCTGAGCACAACGCCTGCGTTTGCATCGTTCTTAAGCCTTGCGGGCCGGAGTGACCGCGGGCAACGGGCTGTACTGCGCCGATGCTGACGCGGCCGCTTTCGGGCCGTCGAGCCAATTGAACTTGTTGGTGCTCAGCAAGATGAGATGAATCATCGCTGCCAGACCGAACAGGAAGATTCCCTGCACAACCATGGCTCTGAGCGGGTCGTAAAGACGCCAGATTCTCCACATAGTGGTTTCTCCTAAATGATGTGGGACATGAAGGTATAAACCGCTGCCTTTACGCCGCCCAACATACCGTTGGCATGTTCGGCGCCAGGTAGCCAGTCTCGCCAGTGCATGCCGGCAACTTGACCGAGCAATGCAACCGACAGCACCAGCACAAAGCAGGGCGCAAAAATTAACCACGAAGCAAGCTTGTCGTTTGCACGTGGGGCCTTATGCGTAACCAAAGACGTAGCGGGCATGGTTAAACCTCCTTGCAACACGAAGCTACTTAGAACCAGGGCCGCCAAGCCCAGACCAGCAGGTGCGCGATCACGGCAACAGCCGTAAACGCCACGGTCCCCTGTATCCAGTATTGGTGGAACTCCTGAGCCTCATCGTCGGTCAGGCCGGAAATCGAAGTCCGAGTTGACATACGAACGCTCCTTCTCAAATGGCCTTGCGGCCGATGCTGCGCACGGCCCGCGCAGCGTGGGCAGTTCTGGCCGAGCACCAGAACGTGGGGTTGGGCCGCCGCGCGCGTTGTCGCGCGGCGTGCACCACAATGAAAGAGGTCAGGGCGGTCACGCGGGCTCTCCCAGTCCCAGCGTATGACCGGCTTCATCTACGTGATTGGCCAGCACCGCCTCGGTGCCTTGCGCGCGCGCACGTTGTTCGGCGTCGTCGCGCAGCCGCTTGGCGGTAGAAATTTGCACCAGCACCGGCTGGTTGGCCACCAGTCGCGCCAACAAGGCTTGTGCCGCTTGGTCCCATGCCAAGGGCGCTTGCGCATCGGCGCGTGCCGGGGTGGCTTGGGCCTGGGCGTCCATGCTGGTGCCCAGTGGCAAGATATGGAACAGCGCATCAAACAACGCGTTGCACACTTCTTGCAGCACATAGGTGGCGCCGGCGTAGCCCATAAATGGGGTGCCGGTGGCGCGCCGAATAATGGCGCCTGGAAACGAGGCCGGAATAAACGTGGCGCGCATGGCGCCACCTTGCGCGGCTTCGGCCAGGTACATGCGTTCGTTGTAGCTGCCAAACAAAATCAATGGGGTTTGCTTATGCACCAGTTCGCGCACTTGAGCGTTGTCGGTTTTGGCGCCGGCGTGGCGCGACACCGCAAAGCGGCACGGCAAACCCAAGTCGTCTTGCAGCAAGGCGCGTAAGCCTCGGGTGTAGGTGTCGCTGGCGACCACCGCAAAACTGGCGGTGGCAAAAAAATCTTGCGTAACCGAGCGCCACAAATCCCACAAGGGCTTGAGCGTGGTGTGGCGTTCGCGTTCAATGAATGGCTCGGCGTCGAGTTCGAGCAACTCGGCGAGTTTGCGCAAAAAAGCCGTGGTGTTGTGCAAGCCCATGGGGGCTTGCAGGTAGGGCCTATCCAAGGCCTCACACAGCAGCCGACCGAATTCACGGTACATGCAAATGTTGACGTCGGCTTGGCTGAGTTGCGGGATGTCTTCGAGGTGGCTACCCAGCGGAAACACCATGTTGATTTCTGCGCCCAAGCCTTCTACCAAGCGGCAGATCTCAGCCACATCCGAGGCGCTGTTGAACACGCCGTAGCTCGGTCCAATGATGTTCACCCGTGGCTTGTCGCCGGGTTGGCGCACGCGCGGGCTTGGCTTTTTTTCACCGTATTGCTGCCACAGCCACAACAACGCGCGGTTGGCGCATTGCCATTGGTCTTCGTCAATGGTGCGCGGCAAAAAGCGCATCAGGCCTGTGCCTTCTGGGGTTACGCCGCCACCAATCATTTCGGCAATTGAGCCGGTTACCACCACCGCCGGTAGGTCGGGGTCCAACGTGCCGTGGGCGCGCTTCATGGCGCCTTCGGTGCCTTCACGGCCCAGTTCTTCTTCGGCCAAACCCGTCACCACAATCGGCAGCTCGTGTGGGGGCAGACCGTCGGTGTAGTGCAGCACCGAGGTAACGGGTAGGTTTTCGCAACCCACCGGGCCGTCGATCACCACTTGCAATCCTTTGACCGCGGTAAACACATACACCGCGCCCCAGTAGCCGCCGGCTCGGTCGTGATCGAGCACCAGCATCAGATCATCTCCTCGGCTTTGCGCCGTTTCGCGGCTTTGTCGCGCAGGCGGCGCTGCTCTTTACGAAACCCGGCGTGCTCGGTCGGTGGGTCGCGCCACACGCCGGCGCCGTCGCCTTGGCCAACCTCACCAAAAAAGGCACTCATGGTGTCAAAGCGCGCTTGGTTGGCCATGGCGGCTTGCATCACTTGCACCAGCGAGCCCGCACCGGCGGCGCCCATCAGCGGCCGCGCCGATATCAGGTTGGTGAAGTAAAGCGAAGGGATGCGCGCTTCTTTGGCCGCTTGCACCACCGGCGTGGTGCCAATCGTGAGCTGCGGTTGGTAGGCACGCATGGCTTCAAGGTCTTGTTCCAAAGACGCACGAAACTGCACCTGCACGCCGTGTGCTTGCAGCCAAGCGGCGTCGTCGGCGTTGTGCGCGGTGGCGGGACACGCGCTGCCAACGTAGCGCAAATCGGCGCCCAGTTCCACCAGCAGCCGGCCCACCAGCAGCTCCGAGCCTTCGTAACCGCTGAGCGTGATACGTCCGTCAAGGCGGGCGCCTTGCTCAATCACTTGGCGCCATGCTTGTTGCGCGGCGTTTTGCGCTGCGCCAACTTGCTTCTTAGCAACACCTAAGGTTTGGCCCAAATGCGCCAGCCACGCTTGGGTGCCTTCGTGACCCACTGGGGCCGAGCCCACGATCGGCCGACCCGCTTGTTCAAATTCGCGCACGCTGGCGGTGTAAAACGGGTGAATCGCAGCCACCGCCGCGCAGTCGAGCGCGGCGTACAGTTCGCGCCATTCGCGCGTGGGCACGCTGGCGCCTACGGCCAATTGCATGGGGGCCAGCATGTGCCCCAACACCACCGGATCCGCCGGAAACATCTCGCCCAGCAAGGTCACCGTGGGCAACGCGGCGCGCCCTTGTTGCGGTGCCGGTACCGGACCTGCCATCACCTCTTGGCGCGCCACGCGCAACATGGCGGCGGCGAGTACGTCTTTGGCTTCGGCATGGGTCGGTACACCAAAACCGGGTACGTCAATGCCAATCACGCGCACGCCGTCGATGTGGGTGGGCAGCAGCTTGAGTGGCACGCCGCTGGCGGTGGGCACGCACAAGTTGATCACCACAATCGCATCGAGTTTGTCGGGGTCAGCTTGGGCGTACACCGCCTCGCGAATGTCTTCAAACAGCTTGCCCGTGACCAAGGTTTCGCTGTTAAAAGGCACGTAACCCACGCTGCGTCGCGCGCCGTAAAAGTGTGAGGTAAACGTCAGCCCGTACACGCAGCACGCCGAGCCCGAAAGCAGCGTGGCGGTGCGCTTCATGCGCAGACCCACGCGCAGTGAGCCAAATGCCGGACACATGCTTTGCGGTTGGTCGTGCGGGCCTAAGGGATAGTCTTTGGCGTACTGCACCAAATCGGGGTTGTGCGCTTGCGCTGCTTGCTGCGCGGCGGCGCGTGCGGTGGCGTCGCCATGGCAGCCCTGGCCCGGTGCGTCGGTGCTGGGCGTGATGGCAATGGTGCGCGCGTTCATGGCAATCAGGCCGCTTGTTGTTCGTAAATGACTTCCAACGAAGGCTTGGTAACCAGCGCCTGGCCCATCATGTCTTCGTCGGTGGCCGGCTGCAGCACCACATCGCGCCCTACGCTGTCGCCGCTGAACAAGCCCAGCAACTCGTCTTGCGACAAAGGCTTGGGCTGCTGCGGTGGCGCCACCGCCACTTGGGTGGCAAGGCCAGCGAATAGGTCGCCCCATTCACCGTCGGGACGGCCAATGATTTCGTAGCTGGCGCTTTTGCGCCGAATGTCTTCGTGCGCTGGAATCGAGGCCAACACCGGAATGCCCGCGGCATTGGCAAACGCTTGCGCTTCGCCGGTGCCGTCGTCTTTGTTGATCACCAAACCGGCCACGCCTACGTTGCCGCCGAGCTTGCGAAAATATTCCACTGCCGAACAGACGTTGTTGGCCACGTACAGCGACTGCAAGTCGTTGCTGCCCACCACAATCACTTTCTGGCACATGTCGCGCGCAATCGGCAGGCCAAAGCCGCCGCAAACCACATCGCCTAAAAAGTCGAGCAGCACGTAGTCAAAGCCCCAATCGTGGAAGCCAAGTTTTTCTAGCGTCTCAAAGCCGTGAATAATGCCGCGCCCGCCGCAGCCACGGCCAACCTCGGGTCCGCCGAGTTCCATGGCGTACACGCCGTCGCGTTTAAAACACACGTCACCAATGGCCACCGGTTCACCGGCCAGTTTTTTACGTGACGAGGTTTCAATGATGGTGGGGCAGGCTTTGCCACCAAACAGCAAACTGGTGGTGTCGCTTTTTGGGTCGCAACCAATAAGCAAAACCTTTTTGCCTTGCTGCGCCATCATGTAACTCAGGTTGGCCAAGGTAAAGCTTTTGCCAATGCCGCCTTTGCCGTAGATGGCAATGATTTGCGTTTCTTTGGTCACTTCGCTGGGCTGTATCGGTTGCGGCTCTTGCGCGGCTTCGCGGCGCAAACGCTCCACAAATTTCACCGGTTGGGCGGTGCCAGGTTTGGCGCTCATGTGTTGCTCCAATCTAAGGCCATCTTGAGGCAGTTGGCGTCACCAAAGGCGGTGTCGTACGCTTGTTTGGCTTGCGCCGGTGTGGCGTGGTGCGTAACCAAACCGCTGAGGTCCAGGCGTTGCTCGCGCAGCAACTCGGCTACGGCACGCATGTCCGATCGCGTCCACTCCGCGGCCACGCGTACGCGCGCCTCACGCATGAAAGCGGGTGCAAAATCAAACGCCAACGGCGCGTGATAAAACCCTGCCAGCACCACCTCACCACCGTGGGCGAGACGCGCAATCAGACGGTTGAGTAAGCCGTTGTCGCCACTGACGTCGTAAATGCTTGTGTAGTCGTGGCGTGGGTCGTCGTCGGGGTGGCACACGCGGTAGCCTTGTGCGCCGCTCATGCGCGCGGGTTGTGTTTCCCACACCGTGGGTGGCGTTGCCCCAGCGGCCACGGTCAGGCGGGCCAGCAAACGGCCCATCACGCCATGGCCAACAATAAGCTGCGGGGGCTCAGCCGGGGCTTGCTTGCCGCCGCGTGACACACTGTGATAAGCGGTGGCGGCCAAGGCCAACAACAGCGCGTCGGCACCCATGGTGGGTGGCACAGCCACCAGTTTGTCGGCGGGCGCAACCAAGGTGCCACCGGCGCCACCAAACAGGTTGTGTGCATCGGCAAAACTGCGCGAGCCCGGCACAAACACCGTGTCACCCACGGCAACTGCGCCTTGGTTGTCGGCGCGGGTCACCACACCCACGCTTTCGTAGCCTGGCACCAGGGGGTAGCCCATGCCCGGAAAAGGCGGCATGCTGCCATCCCAAAGCAAACGCTCGGTTCCCGTGCTGATGCCGCTGTGCTGCACTTGAATCACCGCATCTTCTGGCTGTACCGGGCGTAGCGCCAGTCGCTGCACCGATAGGGTGCAGGGCTTTTGAAAGACAATGGCGGGTGCGTGCATGGTGTGTAACGATTAATTTACATTATGCACTGTCAATTCAGCGTTACTATAGGGTTTACCCTTATTTTTAAGTATTTGCATGGTTTTTGTCGCCTGGTTTTCGGCCGAGGACCACGCCGCCATGCATAGGCAGGGGGGTAGGAAGGCTTTCAATATGAACAAAACCTGCTTCAGACATCAAAAGCGCCAGGCGTTGAGCGGTTCGCAGGCGGCCTTGACCCATGGCCAATAAGTAAAAGTGGTAGTAGGGGTCAACCCGTTGCGCGCCCTTGGGTTGCTCGGCCATGGGTTCGGCCAGCAAAAGGGTGCCGCCGGCGGGCAGGGCCTGCCAGCAGGCTTGCATCAGCTGCCGCACCACCTCGTCGGGGTGGTCGTGGGCGACACGCAGCAGCGTGATCAAGTCAGCGCCCGTGGGCAGACTTTCCTTACCAAAGTGCATGCCGTGGCAACGTACCCGCTCGCTTAGGCCTGCCTCTGTCAGGCGCTGCTTGGCCAGCTCCGCCACCGGCGGCAAGTCCACCAGCGTCAGCTGCAAGCGGTCAAAACGTGCGGCCAGTGTGCCAACCCAGGCGCCTTGGCCACCGCCCACGTCCATCACATGGCGGTGTTGATCAAACGGATAAACCTGCAGCAGTTGCTCACGCAAAAAACCTTGTGAGCTTGCCATCAAACCCGAGTACGCCGCCACGCTGCCGGCGCTCCAATCGTGCGCGTCTTGGCTGTTGTGTGCCAAGCCATTGCTGCCATCGGTGTAAAGCCAAAAGCGGTGCATGCCGCTTGCTTTGGGTTGGCGCATCAAGGCCAAAGGGTTTTGCATGTCGGCGTACAACAAGGCGTTGTGGCGCACCATGTCGCGTATGCCGGGGTGCGCCAACAACGGTGTGGCCAGTGGCCCAAGCGTGTACAGGTCGCGGCGGCGGCGCAAAAGGCGCAGCGTCACCGCGCTGTCAAGCAGCGCGGTCATCGCGTCGGTGTCCATGTCATAACGTTTGGCTAAGGCCGCCGCGCTTTGGCCGCCGTGTTGCAGGCGTGGCAGCAGCTCCAGCTCAAGGCAGGCCAGCAGCACCTGGGTGTGCACAAAGCCGGCCATAACGTCAAACAATTCATGCGCTCGGCGTCGCACCAGCCAACGGGTGAACACGCTTTGGCTGGCCCATGCGTGCAAGCGTGGGTTGCTTAGCCACTCGGTGCGCTTTTGCGCCAGGCGCAGCAGCCAACTGGTGGGCGCGGCGCGGGTGGCGACGTGTGCCGGGGGCATGGCGCTTAGGCCGTGGCGCGTGGGTTGGGGTGGCGCCACGCAATCGAAAGCTGCGGCACCAGCCGCAGCGCCTCGTGCCGCACCAGTTCACGCATGGCGCTTTGTTGCGGGCACGGCGGCACCGCTGCCACGGCGTCTTGCATCAAGCTCTCAAAGCGCTGCAGCGCGCCGCTCAAGCCCAGGGTTTGCATGGCGTTGGGGCGGTCGTGGGCTTGGTCTTGGCCGATCGGCTTGCCCAGTTCGGCGGCGTCGCCCACCACGTCGCGTATGTCGTCGGCCACTTGGTAGGCCTCACCCAACTGCTCGCCCAGGGTGCGCCACGGCTCGGGCGGGGCGCCGGCGGCTTGGGCGCCCAGGGTGGTGGCCGCAACAAACAGGGCGCCGGTCTTGGCTCGCTGGTATTGCGACAAATCAACCTCGGTTTCGCATTCCCAAGCCTGCCCGGCCACCACGCCCGATGGCGAGCCGGCGGCCTGCGCCAAGGTTTGCTGCATGGCCAGTGCCCGCGTGGCATGGTCCGCCGCTTGGTGCGTCAGCGTTTCAAAGGCCAGCACAATCAAGGCATCACCGGTCAACAGGGCCAGCGGCTCGCCAAACTGGCGCTGCACGCTGGGCCGCCCGCGGCGGGTTTCGGCGTCGTCAAAGCAGGGCATGTCGTCGTGCACCAGCGAGGCGCAGTGCAACAGCTCCACCGCTGTGGCGCCGCCCAGCGCCAGCTCGGGCGCTTCGCAGGCGCATGCTTGGGCCACGGCCAGCGCCAGCTGCGGGCGAATCCGCGCGCCACCAGGAAACACCGCATGCTGCATGGCCTGCAGCAACTTGGGTGGCGCCCCGTGGTGGTGGGTGGGAGCCAGCCGACTCTCAAGCGCTTGCTCAATACGTTTGCGCATGTCCATGAGGCCCCCAATCGGTGATGGTGTAAAAAATAATCGACATTACGTAGTGTCAATTTAACACGACACTCGAGAATGTCAAGGATTTGCCTTGTGTCATTCAAAGTTGTATGCTACAAGTGTCACAATTAGTTGACACCAACCGGTTACCTCATGCTCTCACTTATTGATGTCGGTCTGCGACGCGGCCACCGCTGGTTGGTGCGCGGCTTGGCGCTGCAGGTGCTGGGCGGCCAAACCTGGCAGATTGAGGGCGCCAATGGCGCGGGTAAGACCACCTTATTGCGTGCGTTGGCCGGTTTATTCCCCTTGGGCCAGGGGCAGATTCTTTGGCGCGGTCGGGCTTTGGTGGGCGACGGTTGGCAGGCCGTGCACCAAGAAATGGCTTGGATGGGCCACACCCCGGCGCAAAAAGCCAACCTCGACGCGCCCACCAACCTCACCATGGCGTGCGCCTTGGCGGGCCAAACCGTGGCCACGTCCTCGGTGCAGGCGGCGCTGGAGGGCTGCGGCTTGGGGCGCTTGGCACGCCGGCCTGTGGGGCAGTTGTCGCAAGGGCAGCGGCGCTTGGCCGCTTTGGCCCGCTTGGCTTTGCCTGGCGCACCGGCGCTGTGGCTGCTGGACGAGCCGTTTGTGGCGCTCGACGAAAAGGCATGCCAGTGGTTGCAACAACTGATGCAGCGCCACGTACAAGGCGGTGGCGCGGTGGTGTTTACCGCGCACGGCCATGTGGGTGAGGCGTATCACGGCCTTAGGCGGTTGGCGCTATGACGGCGTCGGTGGTTTGGGCCGGGGCGCCCACGCGCGACGCGCGCAGTGCATGGCGCGCGCTTGCGGTGGTGTGGCGCGCCACCATGCTCAGCCAGTGGCGGCAACGCGCCGATTTGGCGGCCGCGTGGTGTTTTTTTTTGGTGGTGGTGGCGCTCTTTCCGTTGGCGGTGGGGCCAGAGCCGCAGCTGTTGCAGCGCATGGGTCCGGGTGTGATTTGGGTGGCGGCGGTGCTGGCCACGTTGGGCTCGCTGCCGCGTTGGTTTCAAGACGATTGGCAAGACGGCACGTTGGAGCAAATGGTGTTGTCGCCGTATCCGCTGCCGTTGTTGATGTTGGTTAAGGTTGCCACGCACGGCGCGTTGGCGTTGCTGCCGCTGGTTGCCTTGTGTCCGGTGTTGGCGTTGCCTTATGGGTTGGGGGCCGAGGCCTTGGGTGTGCTGATGGCGGGCTTGGTGTTGGGCCTGCCGGTGTTGTCGTTGTTGGGTGCGGTGGCCGCGGCCTTGGTGCTGGGCGTGCGCAGCGGCGCGGTGTTGCTGGCGTTGTTGGTGTTGCCACTTACGGTGCCACTGTTGGTGTTGGGTGCGGGCGCGGTTGGGCAACCCTCCGAGGTGGTCACCGCGCACTTGTCGTTAATGGCTGCCATGGCCTTGATGGCGGTGGTGGGCTTGCCGTGGGCGGTGGCCAGTGCGGTTCGTTTGGCGGTGGAGGGTTAGCCATGGGCACGCGCGTGAATTGGTTTTATTTTGCGGCGCCGTCGCGTTGCTATAGGTTGGCGCAACGGCTGCAGCCATGGCTACTGGCCGCGGCCTTGGTGCTGGCAGCTTGGGGGCTGTATTGGGGGCTTTGGCTGGCGCCTACCGATGCGCAACAGGGCGAGGTTTATCGCATTGTGTTTGTGCACGTGCCGGCGGCTTGGATGTCGATGGTGATTTATCTGGCCATGGCGGGCTGGGCAGCGGTCGGCTTGGTGTGGCGCTCACGCTTGTCGCACATGATGGCACAAGCGCTGGCACCCACCGGCGCGCTCATGACCTTTGTGGCGCTGTGGACTGGTGCCCTTTGGGGGCAACCCACCTGGGGCACATGGTGGGTGTGGGATGCGCGCTTAACTTCTGAATTGTTGCTGCTGTTTTTGTACCGAAGACGTGGACCGTGCCGATCGCGCCGCCAGTCTGCTGGCGATTGTGGGCGCCATCAACGTACCGGTGATTTATTTTTCGGTGGTGTGGTGGAACACCTTGCATCAAGGCGCATCGATTGGCCCGAGTGGCTCAAGCATGGCCGAGCCCATGCTGCGCGCGTTGCTGGTTATGGTGGCTGCCGCGTGGTGCTACACGCTGGCCGCGGTGCTGGCGCGTTTGCGCGTGATTTTGTTAAAGCGAGAGCGTCATACCGCGTGGGCCACACGCGTGTTGCAAGCGCAGGAGACCAACGCATGACTACGTTTGAGGTGTGGTTGACCATGGGTGGCAAAGGCTGGTATGTGTGGGGCGCATTGGGCATGACGCTGCTTGCGCTGCTGGCCGAATGGTGGGTGTTGCGGCTGCAACGGCGCGCGCTGTTGCGCCCATCGCAAGACGACACCTGGGACATGGGGTTGGAGTCGTCATGACAGCCAGGCAATGGCGCCTGCTTTGGTTGGCCGCTGCGGTATTGGCCGTGGGCGCGGCGACCACGTTGGTGCTGCGCGCGTTTGAGAGCAACTTGGTGTTTTTTTATAGCCCCACACAAGTTGCCGCGCACGAGGCGCCAACCGCGCGAGCCTTTCGCGTGGGCGGGTTGGTGCAGCAAGGCAGCGTGCAGCGCGCTTCCTCGGGGTTAACGGTGAACTTTGTCGTCACCGATGGCGCGCATCAGGTGCCGGTGCGCTACACCGGCATGCTGCCGGATTTGTTTCGCGAGGGCAAAGGCGTGGTGGCGCAAGGTCGGCTGGACGGCAGCGGCTGGTTTGTGGCGCAACAGGTCTTGGCCAAGCATGACGAAAACTACATGCCACCCGAGGCCGCTGCGGCGTTGCAAGCCGCGCGCGCAGGTGCGGGCACACAGGTGGCGTCGCAGCCGTGATTGCCGAGCTCGGGCACCTGGCGCTGGCCGTTGCCTTGGCCGCCAGCGTTGCGCTGGCCTTGCTGGGGTTGGGCGGTGGCGCGTGGCAGCAGGCGGCGGTGATGCGTCAGGTGTCCAACATGGTGGCGCTGCAAATGGCGGCGGTCACACTGGCGTTTGGCGCGCTCACGTGGGCGTTTGTTGCCACTGATTTCTCTGTGGCTTTGGTGGCCGGTTACGCGCACTCGGCCTTGCCCATGACGTACCGCTTCACTGCGGTGTGGGGCAACCATGAGGGCTCCATGCTGCTGTGGGTGTGGGTGCTGGCGGGTTGGACGTCGGCGCTGGCGTGGCGCATGCGCGGCGCCCACGCGGTGCAGCGCGCGCGCGTGTTGGGCGTGATGGGCCTGATTGGCATTGGCTTTTTGGCTTTTTTACTTTTTACATCGAATCCGTTTTTGCGTGCCTGGCCGGTGCCAGCGGATGGTCAGGGCATGAACCCATTGCTGCAAGACCCAGGCATGATCTGGCATCCACCGTTGCTTTACATGGGCTACGTGGGCTTGGTGGTGGCATTTGCATACACCGTGGCAGGGCTGTTGCAAGGTCGGCTGGACGCTGCATGGGCCCGCGCCATCCGCCCCTGGACTTTGGTGGCGTGGGCATTTTTAACCGTGGGCATTGCCTTGGGCAGTTTTTGGGCGTACTACGAGTTGGGTTGGGGCGGTTGGTGGTTTTGGGACCCGGTTGAAAACGCCTCGTTCATGCCGTGGCTGGTGGCCACCGCGCTGCTGCACAGCGCCGCCATGGCCGATGCGCGCGGCAGCTTCAGGCTGTGGACGGCGCTGCTTGCGCTGCTTGGTTTTGCGTTGGCGTTGCTCGGTACGTTCATCGTGCGCTCGGGCGTATTAAGTTCGGTGCATGCGTTTGCCTCAGACCCTGGCCGTGGTCTGTTTATTTTGGCGTTCTTGGTGCTGGTGGTGGGCGGCGCGTTGGCCCTTTACGCATGGCGCGCGCCGGCGGTGGGCGCGGGGGCCAGTTTTCAAGGTTGGTCGCGCGAAGGCTTGTTGTTTGGTCAAACCTTGTTGCTCATGGTGGCGGCGGCCAGCGTGTTGTTGGGTACGTTGTACCCCATGCTGCTTGATGCGCTGGGGCTGGGCAAATTGTCGGTCGGGCCACCGTATTTTGAGGCGGTGTTTGCGCCCCTCATGCTGCTTGTTATGGCGCTGATGGTGCCTGGTCCGCTGTTGGCTTGGCGGCGTGCGGCGTGGGCTTGGCCCAGTCGTGGTTGGCTGGGTGCCGCGGCGCTGGCCCTGGCATTGGCCTCGGCCGTGGCCTGGTGGGTGCCGGGCGCGTCGTGGGCCACATGGGCTGGCTTGGCCATGGCGGCGTGGGTGGTGTTGGGTGTGGCGCGGCATGTTCTGCAATGGTTAAGCCAACCGCTGCCGCGCGCCGTGCGTTGGCGCACGCTGCGCGGTGCCAAAGGCGGCATGTGGTTGGCGCATTTGGGCGTGGCGGTGTTTGCCATCGGCGTGGCGGTGGTGTCCACCTGGGGGCACGAACAAGACCTGCGCCTGCGCCCTGGCGAAGAAATGGCGGTGGGTGACGTACGCTTGCGCTTTGACGGCATCACCATGGCGCCCGGGCCGAATTACTTTGCCATTCGCGCCAGCTTACCCATGCTGCAAAACGGGCAAACGCTCACCACTTTGCAGCCTGAGCGCCGCTTGTATTTGGCCAACGGTCAAACCATGACCGAGGTCGCCATCGACCGTAGCCTGTGGCGCGACGTGTACGTGGCTCTGGGTGAATCGGTGGGCAACGACGCCTTTGCCTTTCGTGTGCACCACAAACCTTTGGTGAATTGGATTTGGCTGGGCTGCTTGATGATGGCTTTGGGTGGTCTGATGGCCGCCGTTGATCGGCGTCGCGTGGGGCCGGCAGAGGGCACCGCATGACGCAAGGCCCGAAACGCCTTGGCCCATGGCTGGCGCTGGCGGTGTTTGCGCTGCTAAGCGTTGCGTTGGCGTTGGGGCTTAAGCTGAATCCGCGCGAGTTGCCATCACCTTTGGTGGGCAAACCGTTGCCCTCATTCACGTTGCCGGCGTTGGGGGCGGCGTCCGCGCCCGTCAGCTCGCAACAATGGCGCGGCCAATGGTGGGTGCTTAACGTGTGGGCGTCGTGGTGCACGCCATGCGCGGTGGAGCATCCGGTGTTGCTGCAGCTGGCGCAAAGCCAGCGCGTGACGCTGGTGGGGTTGAACTACAAAGACGCCAGCCCAGCTGCGCAAACGTGGCTGGCGCAACGTGGTAACCCGTACCAAACGGTTTGGGTTGATACCCAGGGCAGCGTGGGGTTGGATCTTGGCGTGTACGGCGTGCCCGAAACCTACATCATCGACCCGCAAGGGCGGGTACGTCATAAGCACACCGGCGCGGTCACACCGCAGTGGGTGCAGTCCACGTTGCTGCCGTTGCTGGAGACCTCGCGTGGCTAAGCCGGGCATGCGCGGCGCATGGCTCAACGCCGTCGTGGTCCGGACAGCGCTTGGCTTGGCCTTGCTGTTGCCCATGCCAGTCGTGGCCGACTCCGTGCTCGAAGACAAGGTGCAACGCGTTGCCGGTGAACTGCGTTGCTTGGTGTGCCAAAACGACACCATTGCCGCGTCGCAAGCCCCGCTGGCCGTGGATTTGCGCAACCAGGTGCGGCGCCTACTGGCGCAGGGCCAAAGCGAGGCCCAGGTGCTGGAATACATGACACAGCGCTACGGCGACTTCGTGCGTTATCGCCCCCCACTCAAGCCCAGTACCTGGCCGTTGTGGTTCATGCCGGTGGTGTTGTTGTTGCTGGCCGGACTGGGTTGGTGGCGCTTCACGCGCGCGCGGCCAACGGGTGCTCAGTCATGAGTGCGCGCGGTGTGACGTGGGTGGTGTGGTTGGGTGTGGGCGCGCTGGCGGTGGCGGTGTACGCCACGCTGGGTCAACCCACGTGGCTGCTGGCCGGTTGGCCGCCGGCACCGGCGCCGGTGGCGGCCGAGGCCAACGCCGCACCCAGCGACGTCACACAAACCCCGTTGGTGCAGGCCATGGTGCAACGCCTAGAGGCCAAACTGCAAGGCCCCGATGGCCAAACCAACGCCCAAGGCTGGCACATGCTGGCCAAGTCGTACGCCGCCATGCAGCGCTGGAGTGATGCCGCCGACGCGTTGGCAAAGGCCGTGGCCATTGACGCCACCCAAGCCGACTGGTGGGTAATGCGCGCCGACGTCACCGCCATGGCCCGCGGTGGATCGCTGGCGGGCGAGCCCGAGCAATGGTTGCAGCGAGCGCTCAAGCTCAACCCGCAACATGCGCAAGGTTTGGTCTTGGCGGGGTTTGCGGCGGCGGAGCAACGCCAACCGGCGCAGGCACGGCAGCACTGGCAGCGCGCGCTGCAGCAGCTGCCAGCAGACGCGCCGCTGACGCAAACCGTTCAGCAGCGCTTGGCCGCGTTACCCCAGTAAGTCGGCGGCTTTGCCGCCGTAAGGCGCCCAAACCTGCCAAATACTTTGCGCCACCTCCTGTGGTGCTTCTTCGGGCGCCAAATGCCCCAACAACGGCCACTCGTGCACCCCCGCGCGCATGGCCGGCGCCAGGTGTTGCGCCGCCCGATACGACTGGCTGGGCCGCACCGTTTGGTCGCGGCTGCCATGCAGCAAAGCCAGCGGCGTGGCCAGGCGAGGCAGGTCGTGTTGCAAGCCCGGCAAGTCCCACGCCGCCATCATGCGCAATGCGGCTTGGGCGTGTTCCGGTCGTGCCACCAGCCGTTGCCATAGCGCCAAAGACGCCTCGCTGAGCGTGGAGCCGGTGCTGTCGGCCAAGCGTTGCACGGCGCCCGGTTGGTTGGCCCATGCGGCAAACCACTTGGGTACCGGTCCGAGTGCTGCCAAGCCACGCGCCATCGGCCCAAACCAACGCCCAGGTAAGCCACGCCACGGCAGCAGCGCCGCGCCAATCCCAATCAATAAACGCGCTTGTGGCACATGCCCGTCCAGCGCCATGCGCACGGCCACCGCGCAGCCGGCTGAGTGCCCCACCACCAAGGCCGGTTGCCACTGCCAGGCCGCCAACAACGCCGCCACGCCAGCGGCCATGCCCTGCAGACTCATACCTTGCGGATCCGATGGGGCGGTGCTAAAGCCATGGCCCGGTAAGTCAAGCGCCGCCACCTCGGCGTGCTCGGCCAACGCCGGCGCCACGTCGCGCCAGCAATGCGTGCTGCCGCCGGTGCCGTGCAGCAGCAGCACCTTGGTGGGGGTTGCGGTGTTGGCAGGCGCTGGCCAGTGCTGCACATGCCAGGTCAACCCACCGGCGGCCACAAAACGGCTGCGCTGGTGGTGCGGCCACGTGGGCCCCTCGGTGCGCCAGTGGGGTGGGGCGGTAGCGTCCGGCATCAGGGGGCGCCGCTGGCGGCTTGCACGGCTTGTGCCATGCGCTCAGCGGTGGCGTGTGGCATGGGTAGGTAACGAGCCCCCATGGCGCCCGCCAATTGCGCCGCCTCGGGCTGCGGGCGTACCGAGGTGTCCAGCCACAATGCGGCCACGCCGGTGGCGGCAAACGCACGCGCCGCTTGGTGGGCGTCTTGGCTGGCTTGTTCGCGTCCTTGGCTACCGTCGCGCGCCACGTTGGCGCGGCCATCGGTCAGCATCACCACCACCGGTCGTTGCTGTTCGCGGCGAATGCTCGCGGCCAGGGTTTGGGCTTGCTCAATGGCGCTGGCCAAGGGGGTGCCGCCGCCGCCAGGCAAGGCGGCCAAACTGCGTTTCGCGCGCGCCAACGCGCGCGTGGGCGGCAGCAGGGTTTGCGCGGTACTGCCGCCAAACGCCAGCAAGGCCACGCGGTCGCGCCGCACATAGCATTCGGCCAGCAGCAGCTCCACCGCGCCCTTGGCCTCGGCCAATCGATGCAGCGCCGCCGAGCCCGAGGCGTCCACCACAAACACCGTGGTGGTTTGGCCACGCGGTTTGTGGCGCCACACCCGCAAGTCGTCGCGCGTCACACGCAGCCGGTGCGCGTCATCGGCCGCTTGGCGTTGACGCAAGCCCTGCCAGGGTGCGGCGGCGCGTAGTGTCTCAAGCAGATGCAGGCGTGCCTTGGCGTGCGGGCTGCCACGGCGGGCTCCAATCGGTCGCCCGCGCCCACCTGGCCCGGCACTGGGTGGTTGGCGTGCCCCGCCTTGCGCGGCGCCGCGCAGCAAGCCTTGTTGCAAAAGCGCCAGCAAACCCGGCGGAATCGCGGCTTGCGCGGCCTCCAGCACCTGTGGCGGCAGCTCGGTGTCGGTGGGTGCGGCGCGCG
>RFXW01000011.1 GCA_009921245.1 Candidatus Fonsibacter lacus
GTTGGGCTCGACCATGGTGACCTGAACACTGCCTTCAGACCACATCCGAATGTATTTGGCGGCGGTGGAGCCGGCAAAGCCCCCACCAATGACCACCACTTTGGCTTGTTTGCCGCCGACGGTGGCGCAGCCAGCGGTGAGCCCGGTGGCGGCTACAGCAGCGCCGGTGCCTAAAGCTTGAAGTAAAGCGCGACGTTCCATTTGAGAGCTCCTTATTTACTTTTGAGCAGCCAAATAGGCCGCGATCTGTTCGATTTGCTCGTCGGTGTAGCCTTTGGCGATTTGATGCATCAACGTGGCCGGACGCTGGCCCGATTTGAAGGCTTGCATTTTGCTGATCAAATCGTTTTTGCTTTGGCCCGCCAGCGACGCCGCGGCACCTTGGGCTTTGCCGTTGGTACCGTGACAATTGGCGCAGGCCGCCGCCCAAGACTTGACTTGCAGCGTTTGCGCGGCTGCTGGGGTGGCCAGTGCGACAATACCTGCCGCGGCTACCGAGAGCAACATGTGGGTTCGGAACATGGTGGGAGTCTCCAATTTAGATAACAATGGGTCGGACACAAGCATAAGCGAAGGCGAATATCTGCAATGACCGTGTTTACCCTAGGATTAGGCAGCCGGCTGCCTTGGCAAGCGCCATGAGTGGCCTGCACGCCGGCATCGGTGGGGTGATGCCGATTGCACCCACCGCCTTTTTCCCGGATGGTGGGATTGATCAGGCCTCGATGGCGCGGCTTTTTGCGCACTACCTAGACTGCGGCGCGGTGGGCGTGACGGTGTTGGGGCAGTTGGGTGAGGCCCCCAAGCTCACGCACCAGGAAAGCGTAACCTTGGTCCAACAGGCGGTGCGCGCCATGGGCGCGGTGCCGGTGGTGGTTGGGGTTTCAGCGCCAGGCTTTGCCAGCATGCGCGCCTTGGCCCACGACGCCATGCTGGCTGGTGCTGCGGGTGTGATGGTGGCGCCGCCCAACACCTTGCGCACCGATGATCAAATCCTTACCTACTACACTCAGGCCACCGAGGCGTTGGGTGCCGATGTGCCCATGGTGGTGCAAGATTACCCCTTGAGTTTTTCCGTCCAAATGACGCCAGGGTTGATTCGCCGCATGGTGCAGGCGTTGCCGGCGGTGGTGATGCTGAAACACGAGGATTGGCCGGGCCTTGACAAAATATCGGCGCTGCGCGGCTTTGAGACCGAAGGCAGCATGCGGCGGCTGGCGATTTTGTGCGGCAACGGGGGGTTGTTTTTTGACCAAGAGTTGCGTCGTGGCGCCGATGGTGCCAACACCGGCTACGCCTTTGCCGACATGCTGTGCGACATGGTGCGCATGTGGCGTGCAGGGCAGGTTGATGCCATGCAAGATTTGTTTGACGCCCATTTGCCGCTGCTGCGTTATGAGCAGCAGCCCGGGGTGGGCTTGGCGGTGCGCAAATACGTGCTGATGCGGCGCGGGTTGTTGACGCACGATGCCTTGCGCCAGCCAGGCGCTGCGCTGGGCGCCACGGCCCGCGCCGAGGTGGATTATTTGTTGCAACGCGTGGCCCGCGTTGACCCCCGCGCTCGACTGTGAGCCGGTAACCTTTTCGGAGTCAATCCCATGTCCATTGAAGCCATTGCCAATCAACCGTGCTACCTCAACGGCACCTTTACCGTGCTTGGCCAAGCGCAGGTGAGTGTGATGGACCGGGGGTTTATTTTTGGTGATGGCGTGTATGAGGTGGTGCCGGTGTACGGCGGCAAGCCGTTTCGTTTTGAGCAGCACATGGCGCGCCTTGAGCGTTCATTGCAAGCGATTGATTTACCCAATCCCATGACCGCTGAGCAGTGGCGGGCGGTGATGCAGGCGTTGGTGCAGCGCTTGGTGGCCAACGGCGACGCGGCGGCCGACGGCGATCAAATGGTGTATTTGCAAATCACGCGTGGGGTGGCGCCGCGTGAGCATGCCATGCCCAAAGGCCTAACGCCTACGGTGTTTCTGACCACTCAGGTGTTAAAGCCTGTGCCGCTGGCGCAACGTGCCGCGGGCGCCGCCTGTGTGACGGCCGAAGACTTTCGCTGGCAGATGGCGCACATCAAAAGCATCAGCCTACTCGGTGCGGTGTTGTCGCGACAAATCAGTGCCAACGCCGACGCCACCGAGACCGTGATGTTCCGCGGCCAGTTTTTGAGCGAAGCGGCGGCTTCCAACGTTTGGGTGGTTAAAGATGGCACGGTGTTGGGGCCGCAAAAAAACCATCTGGTGCTCGAAGGCGTGCGCTACGATTTGTTGGCGCAGCTGTGCCAGGCCTGCGGCTTGGGTTACGCCTTGCGTGACATCGGGCGCGACGAGGTGTGGCAAGCCGACGAATTGTTGCTAACCTCGGCCACCAAAGAGGTCTTGGCCATTACCTCGCTCGACGGCCATGCCGTGGGACACGCCTCGCACCGTGGCCAGCCTGGCCCAGTGTATGCGCAGCTTTACGAGGCCTACCAGCGCGCCAAGCAAGACGCCTAAGGTGGGCAGCCGGGGCCGTGCCAGCATAGTGGTCTACCCTAGCCCCCAAATCCTGTTCAACCGCTAAAGTTCAGGCTGACTGGAATTTGGTGTAAGGGGTGGCACATGTACAAACGCATTCTTTTGGCGTACGACGGGTCGCAAACCGGGCAGCGGGCTCTGCTCGAGAGCAGGGAGCTGGCACAGTGGATGTCGGCCGAGTTGCACTTGGTGTCGGTGGTGCCCATGTACGTTGAGGGCGCGGGCATAGACGGCGGTTTTGTGATTCCCGAGCAAGCCCCAGACGCCGGCTTGGCCGCGCAGCAGGCGGTGCTTGAGGAGGGGCTTGGCCAACTGCGCGACAGCGGTCACGACGCCGAGGGTGTGGTGCTAACCGGCGATGTGGTGACCGAAATCACCGACTACGCCAGCAAAATTGAGGCCGACTTGATTGTGGTGGGTCACCGCCACCGCTCCAGTTGGGTGGCACGGTGGTGGGGGGGGTCCAACTCCAAGTCGTTGGTGGAGCAGGCCAGCTGCAGCGTGCTGGTGGTGATCAGCCACCAAGACTAGGCGTGGCTTGGGCCCTATTCCAGGCCGTCAACAATGGTTAAAAAACCGGTGGAGTGGGCCAGCCGATCGCCAATGATGCGTTGGTAGCCTTCGGAGTGGTACCACGCCTCGGCCGAGGCGCGATCGGGAAATTCGCACACCACCACGCGACTGCCCACAGGGGTACCGTCTTTGGGGGTGCTGGTGCCACCGCGCACCAGGTACCTGCCGCCGAATTGGTCGGTTACCGGCTGCACCTGACTGGCGTATTTTTGGTAGCCCTCGGGATCGGTTACGTGGATGTTGCCCACCACATAGCATTTCGGCATATCGCGCTCCTTTGGAAGTATTGACGAGATGCCTTGTAACGGGCTTAGTGGGTTTTGCCCTGTCGCCAGCGTTGCAGCTCGTCGAGCACCAGCACACAAGCACCCAAGGTGATGCCCACGTCGGCCACGTTAAAGGCCGGAAAATGTCCGCCACCAAACAGCCAAGCCAGCGCCGGGTGGTGGAAATCGAGGTAGTCAATCACGTGTCCGCGCCACACGCGATCGGTGACATTGCCCAAGGCACCGCCCAAAATGGCGCTTAGGCCCCAGGCCATGCGCGGGTGTTGGGCGTGCTGCCGCAGCATGGCCACCAGCCATGCACTGGCAACCACCCCAATCACCAAGAACAGCCAGCGTTGCCAGCCACCGGCGTCAGCCAGTAGGGAGAAAGCGGCGCCTTGGTTGTGCACCCGCACCCAGTTAAAAAACGAGGTGATGGGCACGCTTTGGTACAACACCATGCTTTGTTCAACCCCGGCTTTGACGGCTTGATCCACCACCCACCAGAGGGCGGCGATGCCAATCCAAAACCGGTACGAACGCGTGGCTGGCATGGTGGCCAATACTAGGCGATGCTGCGGATCTCGCCCGCTCCCTCAAGGTTGGTCACGCAGCGGGCGCACAGCGTGGGGTGCGCCGCTTGACTGCCAACGCTGGCCACATGGTGCCAGCAGCGCTCGCATTTGGGGTGGGCGCTGGGGGTAACACGCACCTGCAACGCGGGGCCGGCATGCAGCTCAACCGCCGACGTGATGAACAAGTAGTGCAACGCCTCGGCCATGGGCTGCAGCAGCGCGTGGTCGTCGGCTGGCACGGTGAGCACGATGTTGGCTTGCAACGAAGACCCTAGGCTGCCCTGGGCGCGCACCTCTTCAATGGCCTTGTTGACATGCTCACGCAGTTCGCGCACACGCTGCCATTGGCTCAAGCGTGCATGGTCTGGGCTTGGCAGCTCGGCGTATCGCTGGAAAAAGATGCTGTCTTGACCGGGCGCCAACACCGCCCAGGCTTCTTCGGCGGTGAACGACAGAAACGGTGCCATCCAGCGCAGCATGGCGTGCCCAATCTGCCACAAAGCCGTTTGGGCGCTGCGCCGCGCGTGTGAATCAGCGGCTGATGTGTAGAGGCGGTCTTTGAGAATGTCCAAATAAAAGGCGCCCAAATCCTCGGAACAATACACCTGCAGTTTGCTCACCACCGGATGGAATTCGTAGCGCCCGTAATGGCCACCTTCGAACACGCCTTGGGCGTTGGCGGTACCCAAAATCTCGGCTTGTAACTGCGCCGCGCGCGCCAACGCGTATTGGTCGATTTGCAGCAAGTTGGCGTGCGCCACTTGATGCACGGCAGGGTCAAAGTCGCTGACATTGGCCAACACAAAGCGCAAGGTGTTGCGAATGCGGCGGTAGCTGTCTACCACGCGGGCCAAGATGTTGTCGTCGATGTTGAGGTCACCCGAGTAATCGGTGCTGGCCACCCACAGTCGTACGATTTCGGCGCCAAGTTTGTCGATCACCGCTTGTGGCGACACTTGGTTGCCCAAGCTCTTGCTCATCTTGCGGCCCTGACCATCGGTGGCAAAGCCGTGCGTCAACAAACCGCGGTAAGGGGCGCGCCCGTAAATGGCGCAACCAAGCAGCAGCGAGGAATGAAACCAGCCTCGATGTTGGTCGTGACCCTCAAGGTATAAATCGGCCTCGGCACCTTGCGCGTGGTAGGGCAGGCGCTGGTAAGCGTCGGCGTGGCTGCCGCGCAGCACGTGCCAAAAGGTTGAGCCTGAATCGAACCAAACTTCGAGAATGTCTTGGCTCTTGCTGTACTGCTCGGGTTGATCGCCGGGTTGACTGAGAATGTCGGCCACGCTGGCGCGGCTCCACGCTTCAATGCCACCCGCGGCAACCAAATCGGCGGCGTGGTCTAGGATTTCCAGCGTGCGCGGATGCAGCTCACCGCTTTGGTTGTGCAGCAAAAACGGCAGCGGCACCCCCCAACTGCGTTGCCGGCTGATGCACCAGTCGGGGCGGTTGGCAATCATGTCGCGCAGCCGGGCGCGTCCGTTGTCGGGGTAAAAGGCGGTGTGTTCAATGGCCTCCAAGGCCATTTGGCGCAGGGTGCGCGGGGCTTTGTCGGTGGTGAACACGCCGTCGCCCTCGTCCATGCGCACAAACCATTGCGCCGCAGCGCGAAATATCACCGGTGTTTTGTGCCGCCAGCAGTGCGGGTAACTGTGCGTGATCGGGGCTGTGGCGATCAACCGTTGGGCCGCTTGCAAGGTTTCAATGATGCGCGGCACAGCTTGCCAAATCAGTTGACCACCAAACAGTGGCAGCGCGTCGCTGTAGTAACCGGTGCCACCCACGGGGTTGAGTATGTCCTCGATGGCCAAGCCGTTGGCGCGGCACGAATTGAAGTCGTCCAAGCCGTAGGCGGGGGACGAGTGCACGAGGCCGGTGCCGTCGCTGGCGCTGACGTAGTCGGCCAGATAAACCGGGGCGAGTCGACGGTAGCCAGGGTCTACGTCGTAAAGCGGGTGGCGAAAGCTAAGCCCCTCTAGAGCCTGCCCCGAGGCGGTGGCCAACACCTCACCTTGCAGGTTGTAACGCGTCAAACACGCCGCCACCAAATCGCTGGCCAGCAGCAGCACGCCGCGCGGCGTGGCAACCAATGCGTACTCCAGTGTGGCGTTGGCGTTGAGCGCTTGGTTGGCCGGCAGCGTCCAGGCGGTGGTGGTCCAAATGACGGCGTAGGCGGTGCTTGGCAGTTGCGTTAGGCCGAACGCTTGCGCCAGCTGTTGCGGTTGGTCGCATTCAAAGGCAACGTCCACGGTGTCGCTGCGTTTGTCTTGGTACTCGATTTCGAATTCGGCCAAAGACGACGCGCAGTCGAAGCACCAGTGCACGGGCTTGAGGCCACGGTAAACAAAGCCGCGTTCAACCACTCGCTTGAAGGCCCGAATTTCGCCCGCTTCATTGGCGAAATCCATGGTGCGGTAGGGGCGTTGCCAGTCCCCCAGTACGCCCAAACGCTCAAAGTCGTCGCGTTGCTGGGCGATTTGCTCGGTGGCAAAGGCCCTGCTCTTGGCCTGCATGTCGTCACGGCTTAAGCCACGACCGTGGAGTTTCTCAATGGCGTTTTCAATTGGCAAACCGTGGCAATCCCAGCCCGGGATGTATTGCGCGTCGTAGCCGCCAAGTTGGCGGCTTTTTACGATCATGTCTTTTAGCACTTTATTGAGCGCATGGCCAATGTGCAATTGACCGTTGGCGTAGGGTGGCCCGTCGTGCAACACAAACAGCGGCGCGCCAGCACGCGCCGCGCGCAGGCGCTGGTACAAACCGTCGTCTTGCCATTGTTTAACCCACCCCGGCTCCCGCTTGGGTAAATTGCCACGCATGGGAAATGCGGTCTCGGGCAGGTTGAGCGAGGTGTTGGTTGAGCCTGATTGGGGAGTGGGAGTTTGCGCCATGGTTAGGCGTTGATTTTACTCACCCGGCGTGGGCGCCAAGGTGGGCCAGCAGGGCGCGTGCTTCTCGACAGTCTTGTGCAATGCCTTGTTGCAAGGCCGGTAGGCTCTGGTATTGGCGCTCATCGTGCAGTTTGTGCAACAGGTCCACACCAATGACGCGGCCGTAGCCACCGTAGCGCCCGAGTTCGCTTGGCCAGTCCAAAACAAACACCTCAAGCAGCACCTGACCCTGGTTGACGTCGTTGGCGTCAAGCGTGGGGCGTACCCCCAAATTGGCCACCCCAGGCAGCGGCGTATCACCCAAGCCGTGCACCATCACCGCAAAGATGCCTTGGCAGGCGGGTGTGCGGTGTCCCAGGCGCACATTGAGTGTGGGAAACCCCAATTCACGCCCCAACTTGCGGCCATGCACCACGTGGCCACTGATGCGGTAGGGTCTGCCCAGCAGCGTCGCTGCGGCCTTCATGTCGCCGCTGGCGAGCGCTTGGCGCACCGCCGAGCTGGAGACGCGCAAACCGTGCACCTCGTAACTGTTCATGCGTGCGACCTCAAAGCCACGCTGCTCACCCAACGTATCGAGCAACGCGTAGTCACCGGCGCGTTTGGCGCCAAAGCGAAAATCGTCGCCCACCAACACGTAGCGTGCGCCCAGGCCGCGGCACAACACCCGGTCAACAAAGTCGTGGGGCGACAAATTGGCAAGGGCTTGGTTAAAGCGCAGCACCACCGCGTGCTCAATGCCACACGCTTGGAGCTCACTGAGTTTGTCGCGCAACGTGGCGATACGTGGCGGGCTTGCATCGGTGCGCCCATTGAGCTGCGCAAAGTATTCGCGCGGGTGCGGCGAAAAGGTGAGCACCGCGCTGGGCACTTGTCGGTGACGTGCTTCGTTGCGCAGCAGCGCCAGCATGGCTTGATGGCCACGGTGTACGCCGTCAAAGTTACCCACAGTGACAACGCTGTGCGTCAGCCAAGGCGCGGCGTCGGCGGCGTAGCGGGCACGAGTGACTTGCATGGGGTGTATTATTGCTGCAGCTGGACTCCAAAGGGGCGTGGTGGTGAAAGTGCTGAGGTTGTCTGGGCATGGCTTGCCGCAATCTTGGATTACCCTAGAGCAGGCGGTGTTGCATTACGCGGCGCATCAGGTTCGATGGGAATTGGGCGACGAGATTGCGGTGTTTCGCGGCGGTCACAACGCGCGCACGGGTTTGCAATCGGTGGTGCGGGTGCGCTCGATTGTCGGTACGCATGGCGTGCCGCGCCTGAGCCCCTTTGACAGTCGCGCCACCCTGAGCAACCACAAGCTGTTTCAGCGGGACCGATTCACCTGCGCCTATTGCGGCGTGCGGTGCGACGAGGAGCTGCTTACCCGCGAGCACGTGGTACCTTTGGCGCAGCGCGGTCAAGACCATTGGACCAACGTCGTCACGGCGTGCCGCGGTTGCAACCACCGCAAGGGCAACCGCACACCCGAACAAGCGCGCATGCCGCTGCTGTACGTGCCGTATGTGCCCAGCTTATGGGAAGACTTTATTTTGCGTAACCGGCGTATTTTGAGCGACCAAATGCAATTTTTATCGGCTCATTTGCCCAAGGGCTCTAGGCTGCTGGCATGAACCGCGAAACGCTGGCCCAAGTGGCGGATGATTTGGGCACTCGGCTCAGCGCGGTAGGCGTCAACCTCGTCATTGGGCTGCTGGTGGGCAGCATCGCGGTTGGGTTTTTCTCGGTGGTGCATTGGGCCGAATCGTGGTGGCGCGCCGACTTGGGCAAGGCCCACGGGTACAGCTGGGTGCTGGGTTTGATGATGATTGGCGCGGCGCTGATCGCGGGCCAGTTGTTGCGGCTGTTGCCCAGTGCGCGGCCGCAGGGCCCTGCGGATTTGATTGAGGCGGCACAGGCCGAGCGCGCGCCTGACTTGCGTGCGGGGTGGTTGTCGTCGTTGCTGGCGTTGGTGAACTTGTCCGGCGCATCGTCGTTGGGTGTATTTGGCCCGTTGGCGCATTTAGGGGGGTGCCTGGCCAGTCTGGCTCGCCGCTTTGAGCCCAAGGTGCCGATGGACGTGGTGCTGGGCAGCGGCGCTGGGGCGGCGGTGGCATCGGTGTTTGCCGCACCTATCGGTGCCGCCCTATTTGCGCACGAGGCCATTATTCGTCGCTTCGGGCTGTTTGGCGCGGGGCCGGTGCTGGCGTGCACTTTTGCCGCGTATTGGATATCGGATTTTTGGCTCGGCGGGCATCGGCTGTTCACCGTGACCACCGCCCCTGCACTCGACGCCGTGACCACCCTAACGGCCTTGGCGGTTGGGGTATTGGCGGGTTTGGCCGCGGCAGCCTTTATTGCCATGGCCACCGGTGCGCCGGCTTGGGCACGGCGCTCGGGCATTCCTATCGTTTGGCGGCCTTTGGTGCCGGCACTGGTGCTGTTTGCCCTTTCGCCGTGGCTGCCGCAGCTGTTGGGCTCAGGCATGGGCACAGTGAATGCCGTGTTGGCTGGGCAGTTAAGCCTTGGGCTGTTGCTGATTCTGATTCTGAGCAAATACGCCGTTAGCAGCTTGTGTTTGGGCTTTGGTTTTTACGGTGGGGTATTTGCGCCGGCCTTGTTCATTGGAGCTTTGGTGGGGGCACTGGTGGGCGGGGTGCTGGTGCCCGACGGACAGGCCAGTGCGCCCTACGCGCTCTTGGGCGCGGCCAGTTGCATAGGCGCTGTGATTGGCGCACCCATGGCGGCGGTGGTGATCATGCTGGAACTCACGGGCAGCTACAACTGGGCGGTGCTTTCAATGATCAGTGTGGTCACCGCCACGCAGTTATCGCGGGCGATGATGGGGCGCTCGTTTTTTGATCGACAGCTGATGCAGCGCGGCGTTAACGTGCAAGACGATCACCCGCCGTCACCCGGCGCCACCCGCTAGGCGTTTTGCGCCAAGCCGTAGAGTTCGGTGGAGCGCGCGCCGCTGCGGCAGTAAGCCAGCACGGGCGTGGCCGCCTGAGCGAGCAGCTGTTTCATGGCTTGAGCCTGTTCGGCGGTGATTTGCCCGCTGATCACGGGTAGGTAATGAAACACCAAGCCCGCCGCTTCAGCTGCTGCTTGCATGCGCTCGGCGGTGGGCTGGTCGGGGCCCCCTTCAAAATCGGGGCGGTTGGCAATGACGGTTTTGAACCCCATGGTGGCGAGCTCAGCCATGTGTTCAGGCGCCAGTTGCGGGGCCGTGGCGAAATCGGGGGTAACTTGGTTGATGGTGCTCACGCGGCGACCTTTGGGTGTGCAGACAAAGGGAGCTGGTGCCGGAAGCCGGAATCGAACCGGCACGGTGTTGCCACCGGCAGATTTTGAATCTGCTGCGTCTACCAATTTCGCCACTCCGGCAGCGGGTAGGGTGCGCATTATGGCACAGCCACAAGCGCGCATAATGTGGCGATGAACGCACCCGCCAAGCCATACCCCACCCTAGAAGACGCGATCGGTCATACGCCGCTGGTGCGTTTGCAGCGCCTGGGCTCGCAGGCATGTGAGTCGCGCGGCAACGTGATACTGGGCAAGCTCGAGGGGAATAACCCGGCAGGCTCGGTGAAAGACCGGCCGGCCATGAACATGATTCGTCAGGCCGAGGCCCGCGGCGACATACGCCCTGGCGACACGCTGATTGAGGCCACCTCGGGCAACACCGGTATTGCGTTGGCCATGGCCGCTGCCATCAAAGGTTATCGCATGGTGTTGATCATGCCCGAGGACTTGTCCATTGAACGGGCCCAAACCATGCGCGCCTTTGGCGCGGAGCTGGTGCTTACGCCCAAGAGCGGCGGCATGGAGCACGCGCGTGATTTGGCTGAGCAAATGCGCGCCCAAGGCAAAGGCGTGGTGCTGGATCAGTTTGCCAACTTCGACAACCCCCGGGTGCACTTTGAGACCACGGGCCCCGAGATTTGGGGTGATACCCAGGGCCGCGTAACGCACTTCGTGAGCGCCATGGGCACCACGGGCACCATCACCGGCGTCTCGCGCTACCTTAAGCAGCAAAACCCTGCCATTCGGATTGTGGGTGTGCAGCCTGAGGAGGGCTCGCGTATTCCGGGTATCCGCAAGTGGCCCGAGGCCTATTTACCTGCCATTTACGACGACTCGGCGGTGGATGAGCTGCGCTATGTGAGTCAGGCCAAGGCCGAGGCCATGGCGCGGGAGTTGGCCAGTCAAGAGGGCTTGTTTGCCGGTATTTCTGCGGCCGGTGCGGCCAGTGTGGCGTTGCAGTTGGCGCACGAGCTGCATGACGCAACCATTGTGTTCATCGTGTGCGACCGTGGCGACCGGTATTTGTCGACAGGCGTGTTCCCCGCATGAGCGCGGCGTGGCGTTTTTGTCCGGTGTGCGCCGCACCGTTGGTGGCGCGCGAAATGGACGACGACGGTGGGTCTCGCCTACGCATGGCTTGTGGCGCCTGTGCCTTTGTGCATTGGAACAACCCTACCCCGGTGTTGGCGGCGATTGTCGAGTACCAAGGCAAGGTTTTGCTGGCGCGCAACGCCGCGTGGCAAGAACCCGTGTTTGCCCTGATCACGGGCTTTATGGAAGCGGGGGAAACACCCGAGGAGGGCGTGAAGCGCGAAATCGCTGAAGAAACCAACCTACACACCACTGCCCTTGAGCTGGTGGCGGTGCACGATTATCAGCGCATGAACCAAGTGATCATCAGTTACCACGCCGTGTGTGAGGGTGAGGTGCGTCTTAGCCCCGAGTTGGCCGAATACCGTTTGTTTGCGCTGGATGAGGTGAAGTGTTGGCCTGCGGGCACCGGCTGGGCGCTGGCCCAATGGCTGCGTGCGCGCGGCGTGGAGCCGCAGTGGCGTGAGCTTCGTAAGGCGTAGCCACGGCAACACAACCTGCTGAAAATTTATAATTGAAATGCATTGAGGGAGGTAAACATCAATGGATATCGCAGCCGACAAAGAGGTAGACGCGCGGGGCTTGAATTGCCCCTTACCCATTTTGAAAGCCAAAAAAGCACTGGCCGATATGCAAAGCGGTCAGGTGTTGCAGGTGTTGAGCACCGACCAGGGTTCGGTGCGCGATTTTGCGGCGTTTGCCAAGCAAACGGGCAACGAGCTGGTGGCCTCGGATACCGCCGGCGATGCTTTTCGGTTTTTGCTTAAGCGTCGCTAGTGCCGCCGGCGCAAGGATGCGCCGCCACAACTAACCCAACCGCGCCAGTTGGGCCTGGAGCTTTTCCAGGCTGCTGTCAAAGGCCTCAAGGCGCTGACGCTCTTGCTCAACCACCGCGGCAGGCGCTTTGGCGACAAACGCTTGGTTGTTCAACTTGCCGTGCGCTTTGTTCCGTTCGCTTTGCAGGCGGTCGATTTCTTTGCTCAGACGGGTGCGCTCAACCTCGGGGTCAACGCGGATTGGCAGACACAGGCGGCTGTTGCCCACCACCGCCACCGGCGAATGGCCAGTGGCTTGGTTCCAATCGGACTCGCTGCTTACCAACAACACGTCGCTCAGTCGGGCCAGGGCGCACAGCACCGCACGGTAACGGGTGGCAAAGTCGTCCTCCGCGAGCACCGTAAGGGTGAGCTTATCGGCCGGGGATACCCCCATCTCGCCGCGCAGCCCGCGGCAGGCTTCCACCCAGGCTTTGAGCTGGGCGATCTCGGCGTCGGCGTGGGCGTCGATTTTGTTCGGTTGTGCCACGGGGTAGGCCGCCACCGCCACCGATGGTCCGGCGCGTCCCGCCACAGGCGCCACCTTTTGCCACAAGGCCTCGGTAATGAACGGCATGATGGGGTGCGCCAGGCGCAACACCGTCTCGAGTGTGCGAATCAAGGTTCGGCGCGTGGCCCGTGCCGTGGCTTGGGCGTCGCTGGCGCTGGATTGCAATTGCACCTTGGCGATCTCTAGGTACCAGTCGCAGAATTCGTCCCACACAAAACGGTAAATGGCTTGTGCCACCACGTCCAAGCGGTACTCGGCAAAGCCGCGTGCCACCTCGGCTTGGGTGCGTTGCAAGGCAGAGGCAATCCAGCGGTCGGCTGAGCTGAAGTGCATGTAACCATGTGCTTTGCCGCCTGGTGCGCAGTCGGCTTTGGTGTGCGGCATCAAGCCACAGTCGTGCCCTTCGCATTGCATGAGCACGAAGCGCGTGGCGTTCCAGAGCTTGTTACAAAAGTTGCGATAGCCCTCGCAGCGCTTGGTGTCAAAGTTGATGTTGCGCCCCAGCGTGGCCAGCGCGGCAAAGGTCAGGCGCAAGGCGTCGGCGCCGAACGCTGGAATCCCACTTGGAAATTCTTTTTCTGTTTGCTGTCTAACTTGCGCGGCGGTTTCTGGCCGGCGCAGGCCGGTGGTGCGTTTGTCCAGCAGCGGCGGCAAGGCGATACCGTCGATCAGGTCAACTGGGTCGAGTACGTTGCCCTCTGACTTGCTCATCTTGCGCCCCTGCGCGTCGCGCACCAGGCCATGGATGTACACATGCCGAAACGGCACCTGCCCGGTGAAGTGGGTGGTCATCATGATCATGCGTGCGACCCAAAAGAAGATGATGTCGTAGCCCGTGATCAGCACGCTGCTGGGCAAGTACAGGTTGTAGTCGCTCAGGGGCTCAGACGACTGGGCGGCTTCAGGCCAACCCATGGTGCTAAAGGGCACCAGCGCCGAGGAGTACCAGGTGTCGAGCACGTCGGGGTCGCGCCTGAGGGTTTTGCCAGGTGCCTGGGCTTGGGCCTCGGCTTCGGTGCGCGCCACATACACCTGACCTTGGTCGTCGTACCAAGCTGGGATTTGATGGCCCCACCAAAGTTGGCGAGAAATACACCAGTCTTGAATGTTGTCCATCCACTGGTGGTAGGTGTTGACCCAGTTCTCGGGAAAAAACTTAACCGCGCCACTGTCCACCGCTTGCCGGGCTTTTTGCGCCATGCTCAGGCCGGTGGCGTCGTGCGCGCCCACTTGCGTGGTGGCGACAAACCATTGGTCGGTCAGCATGGGTTCAACCACTTGCCCGGTTCGGGTGCAAATGGGGAGCATCAGCTGATGCGGCTTCACTTCAACCAACAGCCCTTGATCTTGCAGGTCGCGCAACACCGCTTGACGCGCTTCGAAACGGTCAAGGCCGCGGTAGGCCGGCGGTGTGGTGTCGTTCAGCGTGGCGTCAAGCGCAAAGATATTGATCAACGGCAGCTGGTGACGCTGGGCGCACGCGTAGTCGTTGAAGTCGTGTGCGCCGGTGATTTTGACCACCCCCGATCCAAACGCCGGGTCAACAAAGTCGTCGGCAATGATCGGGATGGTGCGCTCGCACAGCGGCAGCTGCACGTGTTGCCCCACCAGGTGCTGATAGCGGGCGTCGTCGGGGTGCACGGCCACGGCGCTGTCGCCCAGCATGGTTTCGGGGCGGGTGGTGGCCACCACCAAGCCTGGCACCGCTTCACCATCAACGGTTTGTGGGCCGTTGGCAAAGGGGTAGCACATGTAGTGCAACGCCCCTTGGGCCTCGGTGCTTTCTACTTCAAGGTCGGACACCGCGCTTTGCAACACCGGGTCCCAGTTGACCAAGCGTTTGCCACGGTAAATCAGGCCTTGTTGGTACAAACGCACAAAGGTTTCGGTGACGATGCGTGACAGACGATCGTCCATGGTGAAGTATTCGCGGCTCCAGTCGACGCTGGCGCCCATGCGACGCATTTGCTGGGTGATGGTGTTGCCGCTTTGCTCTTTCCATTGCCACACCCGCGAGACAAAGTTTTTGCGCGCCTGCTCCGGCGTGGGGCCCATGGTGTCGCGGCTCTTGCCCTCGGCTTGCAGTTGCCGCTCGACCACGATTTGGGTGGCAATGCCGGCATGGTCGGTGCCGGGTATCCACGCGGTGTTATGCCCCAACATGCGGTGGTAGCGCGTCAAACTGTCCATGATGGTTTGGTTGAACGCGTGCCCCATGTGCAAGGTGCCGGTGACGTTGGGCGGTGGCAGTTGAATCGAAAAGTTATGCCCAGCTTCGGCGGCCTGGGCACTGGGCTGCCCTTGCCCTTGCGCGCCCGCTTGGTGCAGGCCAAGACGCTCCCAGTGAGCTTGCCATGGGGCCTCGATGGCGGCGGGGTCGAATGATTTGGCGAGTTCAGCCAAGCCTGGCTGTTCAACAGAGGGTGTGGGTTGCGGCATGGCGCCGATTTTAGCCAGTGGTATGGGCGCGCTGCGGTTCGGGTAGGTCGGGTGTGGTGCGGGCCAGTTGCAAGCACTCGGTCAGCGCCTGGGGGTTGGCCACGCGATTCGCCAACACCAAAATCAGGCGTGCGTTGAGCAGCGCGCTTTGCTCGGTGGTGAGCCCATGGTGGGCATCGAGCAAGGCCTCGTAAAAGCCATCGGCGTCTTGCAGATGCACGGGCTCGGGCGGCAGGGGTGAGGTGGCTTGGCTCATGAGCGGGCAGTCAACGAAGGGGTGAAGGATGAAGCCAACAGCACGCGAGTCATGGCCGCGGCCAGCGATTGACCGCTGCCATGCCCGGTGGCCGCCACATAGGCGTCGGGACGCAGCAACGCCCAATCGGCGTGCTCGGCGTGGCAGGCCTGGCGCAGTTGGTGTTGGGGGTCAAGAACCAGTTCGCGGCAGGCGTTGCGTTGCGCATTGGCCAGTACCTGAACGCTGACCACCCCATGGCGCTGACCCAGTCGGCGCAGCGCCGCGGCTTGGCGCGGGTCGAGCGCACCAAACCACAGCAGCAGCGGACGGTGCGCGGCCCACTGCAGCAGTTGGTTGAGGCTACCGGCTTGGCCATTGGCCCAGCGCAGCGCCACGTTTTGCACGGTGGTGCCGGCGTGCGGCTGGTGCGGGTCGCATAAGGGCGAGCGGGTGTACGGGTTGGCCTCGGCCATGCGTCCGGTGTTGACCAAGGCTCGCCCCAGCGGGTGCTGTTTCGCCAAACTCACCACCGCTTGGCGAAACAACCACTCGGCCGGATCGTGCGGCCGCAAAAAGCGGGTCGTGCGTGCGGTGACGCGCACGTTGGTGCGCGCCGCCTCATGGCGTTCGTGGTGGTAGCTTTGCAGCAGCGTACGCGGTGCGGCTTGGTGCACCACGGCAGCGATTTTCCAAGCCAAGTTGTCGGCGTCGGCAATGCCGGTGTTGCCACCGCGCGCGCCAAATGGGCTGACCAACTTGGCGGTGTCGCCAGCAAAAAATACACTGCCCACGCGCATGCGCTCCACACACTGGCTGCGGTAGCTGTAGGGCCCGACCCACACCGTTTCGTATTGCACGTCGGCGCCAAATTGCCGGGTTAAGCGCTCGTGCAGCACGTCTTGGCGGGCCACGTACTCGGGGTCGGCATCGGGTGCCATTTGATAATCAATGCGCCACACGTCGTCGGCCATGAGGTGCTGCCATACCGCGCGGTTGTCATTAAACGGCGCCTCGAGCCAGGTGTGGCGTTCCGTGGGCGGGCGGTGGCTAAAACGCACATCGGCAATACACCAACGGTCGTCGCGCTTGACTTGCGTCATGGGCACCTGACACCACGCATGAAAGGGGGTGTGAGAGCCGGTGGCGTCCACCACCATGTCGGCGCGCAAGGTGTAGTTGCCTTGTGGCGTTTGTATCTCCAGTTCGGCGCCGTGTTCGGTGTTGCGCGCCAGCTTGGTGACGCGCGAGCGCCAGCGCATGTCCACGCCACCGAGTTCGTTGAGGCGCTCAACCAAAAAGCCCTCGATGTAGAACTGTTGGATGTTGATGAAAGCCGGCTGTTGCGACAGGCGAAAGTCGTTGCGGGTTTTTAAATCAAACGCATAAACCTCGTCGTTCCCAGCAAAGGTACGGCCCACGTGCCATTCAATGCCACGCGCTTGAATGCGCTCAAAAATGCCGATGCGGTCAAAAATTTCCAGGGATTTGTTGGTGTAGCAAATGCCACGCGAAGACGCGCCTTTGACCCCCACGGTATCGTCTTCATCCAGCACCACCGCTGCCACCCCCAGTTGTGCCAGACGACACGCCAGTGTCAGGCCAGTCAGTCCGGCCCCAACCACCACCACCGGGTAATGGCCGGGGCGGCCACCGGGTTGCAGTTCGGGCGGTAGGGTGAAGGGGTAGTGCGGCAGGTCGTAACCGCTGCCTTGGGCAAACTCGTAGCCGTTGGTGTAAACCGGGTCGCGGTACGTCATGCCTGATCCTGTTCGGTCCGGGCGCGCGCCGCCACTTCGGGGCGGTCGTTAACGGGCGGCTTGAGCTTGGCGTCACCGCCCCCTTGGGCGCGCTGGGCCCGCCACTGCGCCTTGCGATTCGACCAGTCGGCCAGGCGCTGGTGCGCCACTTTGCTTTCTTCAAGCATCACAAACTCGTCGGCCAGTTGAGCCGAGAGCTCAAGCCGGATGCCGTTGGGGTCAAAGAAATAAATGCTTTTAAAAATGTGGTGGTCCACCACGCCCAACACCTCAACGCCGTTCGTTTGCAAGCGTGTTTTCATGGCTTCGAGCTCGGCAACCGAGTCTACACGAAACGCGATGTGCTGTACCCAGGCAGGGGTGTTGGGCGAAGCCGCCGCGGCCTCATCGTCGCCCAAGTCAAAAAACGCAATGAATGAGCCGTCTTGAAGGCGGAAAAAAAAGTGGGTGTAGGGGCAGTACTCACCGGTGCTGGGTACGTGGTCGCTTTGAATGATGTGGTACAGCGGTAAGCCCAGCAGGTCTTCGTAAAAATGGCGGGTTTCTTCGGCGTCGCGGGCGCGGTAGGCCACGTGATGCAATTGTTGAACCGGGACGGGCAAGGGCAGGGCGGCGTGGGCCCCGGGTGCAGACGTTGAGGCGGGCTGCGGCTGAACGGTCATGATAATTCCACAATGCGTAACACGTTCACCATATCGTAAATGAGTTCCGGGCTTTTGACAAGGCTGTGAGGGCAAGCCGAGCGGTTCAAGGCGCGGGATAACCCTTAATAAAAAAGGGGCATCATGGGGGGGTGGCCAGAGGCATCGGCTTGAAAGCCTTTGTTTATCGGCATTTGGGCTTTCATACAAAAATTCTATGAAAAGCATTGCAACAACCAATTGGACGCGCCGGCCGCTGAGGGCTATCGTTCGGCCCGTGTCCTGTGGTCACCATCACGTGGCGCAGGCGCATTTGTTCTAACTGTATTGGAGAGAACCATGGCAAATTTGAAAGGCTCGAAGACCGAGCAGTGCCTCAAAGAGGCCTTTGCTGGCGAATCGCAGGCCAACCGTCGTTACCTGTACTTCGCAAACAAAGCCGACGTTGAGGGACAAAACGACGTGGCGGCGCTGTTTCGCTCGACCGCTGAGGGTGAAACCGGCCACGCCCACGGCCATTTGGAGTTTTTGGAAGCCGCTGGCGACCCCGCCACGGGCCTGCCCATTGGTGCCACGCGCCAAAACCTCGAGGCCGCGGTAGCTGGCGAGACGCACGAGTACACCGACATGTACCCGGGCATGGCCAAGACCGCCCGTGAGGAAGGTTTTGACGAAATCGCCGATTGGTTTGAGACGCTGGCCAAGGCCGAGCGCTCGCACGCCAACCGCTACGCCAAAGCTTTGGCCGAGTTGGTTGATTGATCGCGCGTTGATGCGTTGAGGGTTGGGCGCTGGCGTTGCCCGTGCCCCTCCCTGAGCGCAGCCGCATGTCGCTTACGACCACATTAAATAATTAAGGAGTTAGTTATGTCACGCGAAGGGAACTTGGAGGCCCCCACCCGTCACCCGTTGGGATGGCTGGACCCAGGCTTTTACGACGAGCAAGCCTGCATGACCGAATTGGAGCGGATTTTTGATATCTGCCACGGTTGCCGCCGCTGCGTGAGCTTGTGCAACGCGTTTCCCACGCTGTTTGATCTGGTGGACGAGAGCTCGACCATGGAAGTCGATGGCGTGGATAAAAAAGACTACTGGAAAGTGGTTGACCAGTGCTACATGTGCGACCTGTGCTACATGACCAAGTGCCCATACACCCCGCCGCACGAATGGAACCTGGACTTTCCGCACACCATGCTGCGCGCCAAAGCCATTCAATTCAAAAAGGGTGAAGTCAAGGCGAGCGCAAAATTTTTGGCTTCCACCGACACCCATGGCAGTTTGGCTGGCATTCCCATCGTGGTGCAAGCTGCCAATGCCTTGAACCGCAGCAAGCCGGTGCGTGCGCTGATGGAAAAAACGCTGGATGTCGACCGCAACGCCTGGCTGCCCGAGCTGGCGAGCACCAAGTTTCGCTCCAGCGTGCCGCACCATGCCGAGCAGGCCCCGGTGCGCGACGGCGAACGCACGCCGGGTAAGGTGGCCATTTTTGCCACGTGCTACGTGAACTACAACGAGCCTGGCATTGGCCACGACTTGCTAAAAATTCTGCAGCACAACCAGGTGCCTTATGTGATTGTGGAAAAAGAGCAGTGCTGCGGCATGCCCAAGCTGGAGTTGGGTGATTTGGATGGTGTGGCCAAAAGCCAGCAGGCCAACATACCGGTGTTGGCGCGCTACGCCAAAGAGGGTTACGCGATCTTGAGTGCGGTGCCCAGCTGCACGCTGATGTTCAAGCAAGAAATTCCGCTGATGTTCCCAGACGACGCCGATACCCAGTTGGTCAAGGCGGCGATGTGGGACCCGTTTGAGTATCTGATGGCGCGCAAGCGTGACGGGTTGCTCAACACCGAATTTCCGCAGTCGCTGGGCAACGTGAGTTATCAAATCCCTTGTCATGGCCGGGTGCAAAACATCGGTCGCAAGACCGAGGAAATGCTGAAACTCATTCCCGAGACGCAGCTCAACACCATCGAGCGTTGCAGCGGTCACGCAGGCACGTATGGCGTAAAGAAAGACCACCATCAAAACGCCATGAAGATTGGTAAGCCGGTGTTTAAGCAAATGGCCACCATGAAAGACGGCAGCAAGCCCGACTACATCAGCTCAGATTGCCCGCTGGGTGGGCATCACATCGCACAAGGCTTTGACGTGAACCAACTGGGTGAGCCCACCTTGGCGCATCCGCTGACCCTGGTGCGTACGGCCTACGGACTGGACTGATTCAATATTTTTGGAGCACATACCATGCAAATCACAGGAAACATCACCCCCGACAACCTCATGACGCTTGAGGCCTACGCCAAGTACCGCAAGCAGCACAAAGCCGAGGTCATTGCGCATCGCAAGCTGCGCACGGTTACATTGGGCGAGCACATCACCATGCAGTTTGAAAGCGAAATGACGATTCGCTATCAAATTCAGGAAATGCTGCGGATTGAGAAAATTTTTGAAGAAGAAGGTATCTTGGCTGAGATTGAAGCCTACGCGCCGTTGGTACCCGATGGCGGCAACTGGAAAGCGACCATGTTGATCGAATACACCGATATTCACGAGCGCAAGCGCGAGCTGGCGCGCTTGATTGGTGTTGAAGACCACATGTTTGTTGAGGTGGAAGGCTACGACCGGGTGTACGCCATTGCAGACGAAGACCTTGACCGAGAAAACGACGAAAAAACCTCGTCGGTTCACTTTGTGCGTTTTGAGCTCACGCCAGCCATGCGCGAGGCGGTGCGTGCCGGCGCGGCAGTCAAGCTCGGTTGTGACCACACCAATTATCCGGCGCACACGGCGATTGAAGCGGAAACATTGGCAAGCTTGGCGGGTGATCTGCGCTAGACGCTAGACTTTGGTTGGTCCGCTTGAGGGAGGGGCAACATGCTGTTTGTTTTATCGCCAGCCAAGACGCTTGACTTTGAAAGCCCAACGCCGGCCGGGCTTAAGCCCAGCAAGCCGGCGTTTGTGGCGCAGTCGGCGCAATTGGTGCAAACCTTGCGTGAGCGCTCGGCGGCCGATCTTGCCCAGTTGTTTGGGGTGAGCGACGCCATTGCGACACTGAACCAACAACGTTTTGCCCAATGGTCCACGCGGTTTGGCGCAAGCAACGCGCGCCCCGCGGTGTTGGCCTTTAACGGTGACGTGTATGAAGGCCTGGATGCCAAGCGCCTAAGCCCCAGCCAATTGCAATGGGCACACCAGCACGTGGCCATACTAAGCGGCTTGTATGGGGTGTTGGCGCCCTTGGATTGGATGCAACCTTACCGGCTTGAAATGGGCACCGCGCTGGCCAACGCCCGTGGCCGCAACCTGTATCAATTTTGGGGCGATGCCATTGCCAAGCACCTGAACCAGTGGCAAGCCAGCGAGACCAAGCCAATATTGGTGAATCTGGCGTCGCAAGAGTACTTTAAGGCGGTGGACCGTAAGGTGTTGCGCGCGCGCGTGGTGCAGTGCGTGTTTGAAGACCTCAAGGGCGGCAAGTACAAAGTGATCAGTTTTTTGGCCAAGCGTGCCCGTGGTTTGATGGTGCGTTACGCGGTGACCAAGCAAGTGACCACGGTGCGGGGCTTGCAAGGCTTTAACCTTGAGGGGTATCGCTTTGAGGCCAGTGTCAGCGATGAGCAGACGCTGGTGTTCCGGCGCGACGCCAAGCCCTAACCTTTGGCTCTAGATGCCGCACTAAAACAGCGCCAGGTTGGGGTCGGTGTCGGTGCTGGGGTTTAGGCGTTGCAGGTTGCCTACGCGCACACCGAGCAGCCGCAGGCTGCGGCTGAGGTCGGCGCGGCGCAGGCATTGCGTGGCGGCCTGTCGAATTGCCTGTGCGCCTTGTACCGGCAGCGGCAGGGTGTGGTCGCGTGTTATGCCTTCAAAATTTTGGTAGCGCAGTTTGATGCCCACGGTCTTGCCGCTGTAGCCTTTGCGCTGCAGGTCTTGCGCCAGTTGTTGGCAAAGCTGGTCAAGGTGTCGGCCCAGGCGTTCGCGGTCGTGGCGTGGGTGCAAGTCGGTCTCAAACGTGGTTTCACGGCTCATTGATACCGGTTCGCTGTGCACTTGCACCGGACGTTCGTCACGTCCCCAGGCGGCGTCGTGCAGCCACTGGCCGTGACTGGCGCCAAATTCAGCGCGCAGCCACTGCACCGACTGCGCGGCGAGTTGACCAATGGTGTGAATGCCGTGTTGTTGCAGCCGCTCGCTTGCCTTGGGGCCAATGCCGTGCACTTTGCGACACGGCAGCGGCCACACCTGGGTGCGCAGATCTTGTGGCTGCCAGACCGTGATGCCGCCAGGCTTTTGCATGTCGCTGGCGATCTTGGCCAACAGCTTGTTGGGTGCCACCCCCAGCGAACAGCTCAAACCGGTTTGCTCGCCAATGGTGCGTTGAATGAGGCGCGCCATGGCTCGCCCCCCGTCGCGTTGGCCGCCCGGTACATGGGTGAAATCCAGGTACACCTCGTCGATGCCTCTGTCTTCCATGCACGGTGCCACCTCACGCGCAATGCGCTTGAACGCCGCCGACCAGCGGCGGTATTCATCAAAATCCGCTGGCAGCAAGATGGCATCGGGGCACAGCCTGGCGGCTTGCATCAGGGCCATGGCCGAGCCTACGCCGTGGCGGCGGGCGGCGTAGCTGGCGGTGGTAACCACCCCGCGACCGGTGTAGTCGCGCAAGCGGGTAAAGCTGTGCAGGTCCCAACTGGCGCTGGGGCCAACTCCATCGGGTGCAGCCACTCGGCGCCCACCTACCACCACCGGCAGTTCGCGCAGTTGCGGGTAGCGCAGCAGTTCCACGGACGCATAAAAAGCGTCCATGTCCAAATGGGCAATACGTCGCGGTGGCGTGACCGACATGCCCGGCGGGCACCGCGCTAGGCGGTGGGAAACGTACCTGGCAACAACACGCTGCGGTCAACATCGGCCACGCGGGTGCGGCCGCAAAACGCCATGGATAAATCGAGCTCTTTGTGAATGATTTGCAGCGCTTTGGTTACCCCAGGCTGTCCCATGGCGCCCAAGCCGTATAAAAACGCCCGCCCGATGTAGGTGCCTTTGGCGCCCAGCGCAAGCGCTTTGAGTACGTCTTGGCCGCTACGGATGCCGCCGTCCATGTGCACTTCAATGTCGCGGCCCACGGCGTCAACCACCGCCGGCAGCGCCTCGATGCTGCTTTGGGCGCCGTCGAGTTGGCGCCCACCGTGGTTGGAGACAATCAACGCGTCGGCACCGGTTTCTACCGCCAAGCGTGCGTCCTCGGGGTCTTGGATGCCTTTGAGAATGAGCTTGCCGCCCCAACGCTTTTTAATCCATTCCACATCGTTCCAGTTCAGTCGCGGGTCGAATTGTTGCGCCGTCCAGTCGCCCAAGCTGGTCATGTCCGCCACGCCCTTGACATGGCCAACGATGTTGCCAAATTGACGTCGTGGGGTGCCCAGCATGCCCATGCACCAACGCGGCTTGGTGCACAAGTTGATGAGGTTGGCCAGCGTCGGCTTGGGCGGCGCGGATAAGCCGTTTTTGATGTCTTTGTGACGTTGCCCCAAAATTTGCAGGTCCAGTGTTAGCACCAACGCGCTGCAGCCGGCTGCCTTGGCGCGGTCGATCAGGCGCTCAATAAAGTCGTGGTCGCGCATCACGTACAGCTGGAACCAAAACGGATGACCGTCCGTGCCCTGCGCCACGTCCTCGATGGAGCAAATGCTCATGGTCGAAAGCGTAAACGGAATGCCAAACGCCTTGGCGGCGCGCGCAGCCAAAATCTCGCCATCGGCGTGTTGCATGCCGGTCAGGCCGGTGGGGGCAATCGCCACCGGCATGGCCACGTCTTGGCCAATCATTTGGCTGGCGGTGGTGCGCCCTTCCATGTTCACAGCCACACGCTGTCTGAACTGAATGCCTTGAAAGTCTTCGGTGTTGGCGCGGTAGGTGCTTTCGCTCCAGCTGCCGGAGTCTACGTAGTCGTAGAACATACGTGGCACACGCCGCTTGGCCAAAACGCGTAAATCTTCGATATGGGTAATGGTGGACATGGTCACAGGGGTGGGTTGACTAAGAGGAAGGGGCAGCTGCCGGCGGCACAGCGTCCAGTCGCTGACGATGACGCTGCAGCTGCAGGCGAACCTGCTCGGGTGCGGTTCCGCCCACGGTTTGCCGGGCTTGCATGGCGCCTGAGGCCGCCAGCACCTGCTGTGCGTCGGCTTGTATGGTGGGGGCCAGTTGTTGCAACTGTTCTAAGCTGAGTTCAGACAAGTCCACCCCCAAGGCCTGGGCAGCCTTAACGGCGTGTGCCACAACCTCGTGGGCGTCGCGAAAGGGCATGCCGCGTTTGACCAAATAATCGGCCAAGTCGGTGGCGGTGGCGTAGCCCCGTTGCACCGCGGTTTGCATGGCCTCGGCGTTGATTTGCATGCCCGCCACGCGTTCGCCGGTTGCTGGGTTAAGCTCGCCGCCAATCATTTCGGCAAAAATCAACAGCGTCTCACGCAGCGTATCCACGGTGTCAAACAGCGGCTCTTTGTCTTCTTGGTTGTCTTTGTTGTAGGCCAGGGGTTGGCCTTTCATGAGTGTGAGCAGCGCCATTAAATGGCCATACACCCGTGCGGTTTTGCCGCGCGCCAGCTCAGGCACATCGGGGTTTTTCTTTTGCGGCATGATGCTGCTGCCGGTGGTGAAGCGGTCGGCCAAGCGCACAAAACCAAAGTTTTGGCTCATCCAAATAATCAGCTCTTCGCTTAGGCGGCTGATGTGCATCATGCAAAGACTGGCCGCTGCGGTGAATTCAATGGCAAAGTCACGGTCGCTCACGGCGTCCAGGCTGTTGAGGCACAAAGCCGCGGCGCCGGTGTCGTCGATCATGCCCAATTGGCGCGCCACGCGTTCGCGGTCCAGCGGGTAAGAGGTGCCTGCCAAGGCGGCGCTGCCCAGGGGTAGACAATTCACTCGACGCCGCACCTCGCGCATGCGCTGGCTGTCGCGGTCAAACATTTCAACGTAGGCCAACAAATGGTGCGCCAAGCTGATGGGTTGTGCCACTTGCAAGTGGGTAAAGCCAGGCATGACCGTTTGCACATTGGCTTCGGCCACGCTGAGTAAAGCGCGCTGCACCTCCGCGAGTGCCTGCAAAATCAGGTCGATTTCTTGGCGTAACCACAAGCGGATGTCGGTGGCCACTTGGTCGTTGCGGCTGCGCCCGGTGTGCAAGCGCTTGCCCGCGTCACCAATGAGTTGCGTCAGGCGGGCCTCGATGTTGAGGTGCACGTCTTCGAGTTCCAGCCGCCAAGCAAACGCACCGCTTTCGATCTCTTGAGCGATTTGCTGCAGGCCCTGGGCAATGGCTTGGCCATCGGCTTGCGCAATGATGCCTTGCGCCACCAGCATATCGGCGTGGGCCAGACTGCCTTGAATATCGGCACGCCACAGCCGGTGGTCAAAGCCGACACTGGCGGTGTAACGCTGCACGCGCACGCTCATGGGTTCGGTGAACAAAGCCGACCAAGCCTGTTGTTTGGATTCGAGTTGGGTGGTGGACATGCGGCAGCAGACCCCTAGCAGGTAACGGCCCATTGTATAAACACGCCGTGCTAGTATGCTTTGCGTTGTTTTCTAAGCAAAGGAATCGCGTGAACCCCCAGTCCCGCCCCCTCATCATTGCCACCCGTGAGAGTCGTTTGGCCATGTGGCAAGCCGAGCATGTGCAGGCCATTTTGCAAGCGCAGGGGCACAGCGTGGCGTTGCTGGGTATGACCACGCGCGGTGATCAAATCTTGGACCGGTCGCTAAGCAAAGTGGGCGGCAAGGGTTTGTTTGTAAAGGAACTGGAGCAGGCTTTGCACGACGGCCGCGCCGACTTGGCGGTGCATTCGCTCAAAGATGTGCCCATGGACTTGCCGTCGGGGTTTGATCTGGCTTGTGTGATGACCCGCGAAGACCCGCGCGATGCCTGGGTGTCACCGCATTGCGACGGGCCCGAAACACTGCCGCCAGGGGCGGTGGTGGGCACCTCAAGTTTGCGCCGCATGGTGTTGTTGCGCGACTGGCTGCACCGACTGGGGCGCAGCGATGTACGTATTGAGCCACTGCGAGGTAACTTGGACACCCGTTTGCGCAAACTCGACGAGGGCCAGTACCACGCGATTGTGTTGGCGGCCGCCGGGCTCAAGCGCTTGCGGCTGGAAGCCCGGCTGCGACGCGCCTTAACGGTGGACGAGATGTTGCCGGCGGCGGGCCAAGGCGCGTTGGGGATTGAGATTCGCCATGGCGATGCCGCGGTGCACAACGCGTTGGCGCCACTGGCCGATGGCGACACCTGGCTTGCGGTTGAAGCCGAGCGCGCCGTCAGTCGTGCGCTGGGCGGGAGTTGCTCGGTGCCGCTGGCGGCGCACGCGCAATGGCAAGAAGATGGCGTGTTGTGGCTGCGCGGCCTGTGGGGCCATGTGGACAAGCCCGAGCCCTTGCTGCGGGCACAACGCAAGGCGGTGGTGCGCACCCCACAAGACGCTTTGACGTTGGGGCAGGCGGTGGCCGACGAGTTGTTGGCTGGGGGTGCCATGGCATGACCACCCCGCGGGTGGTGATAACCCGCGCCGAGGATGACGCGGCCCGCTGGCAAGCACGGCTGGCGCAGCATGGCATTGGCTGCGATTGGGTGCCGTTGTTGCGCCTGCAAACGCTCACCCCCGACCCGTCGTGGCAGCGCTGGTGGAGCGCTGTCAGGGCAAACGATGCGGTGTTTTTTGTAAGCGCCCAAGCGGTTCGCGGTGCGGTGGCTGCGTTGGGTTCAGTGCGTTGGGCGGAGCTGCTGCAGCGCTGGCAAGGGGGGCATGGACCGCGTTGTTGGGTGCCGGGGCCGGGCACTGCCCAGGCGCTGCATCAGGCTGGGGTGCCCATGGGGGTGGTGGATGGGCCCGCGCCGAACGACGGCGCGCTGGATTCTGAGCACCTATGGGATCAGGTGCAGCCCCAGGTGCACGCCGGCATGCGGTTGATGGTGGCCCGCGGCCGTGCCGAATACAGTGACAAAGCCCAGGGTGAGGGCCGTGATTGGTTGGCCCAACGCTGTGCGCAAGCAGGCGTAGAGATCACGGCGGTGGCGCTTTATGAACGCGGTGCGCCGCAGTGGACACCGGCCACGCTTGAGGTGTGGCAGCGGGTGTGTGCCAACACGCAAGCCATTTGGTTGGTAAGCAGCACGCAGGCGTTGCAGCACGCCTCCAGCGCCGCACCCGTTGCAACCTGGTGGGGTGCGGCGCGCTTGTTGGCCACCCATGAGCGGGTGGCGCGCGCAGCGGTCACCATGGGCTGGGGGCAGGTCAAGTTGTGCGGCGGGCGAGAGCACGAGGTGGTTGCGGCTGTCAACGCCTGGGACGACCTGCCTACAATCCACGCATGAGCGAATCCTCTGACCCCAAACCGTCCGCACCCGGGACCAAGCAAGCGCCGTCGGCGCCAGCCGCCGCCGGTCGCGGCTTGGCGTGGTTGGCACTGGTGGTTGCCTTGGTGGTGGGTGCCGCCGTGGCATGGTTGGTCTGGCAAGCGCGCGCCATGCCGCTGGCTGCGCCGGTGCAGCAGTTGCAAGAGCGGGTGCTGGCGCTGGAGACCCAGCAGGCGGCGGCAGCCGGTGTAGTGCCCAAGCTGCAAAGCCTAGAGGTTGAGTTTGAATCGTTGAGCCAGCGCCTGCAAGTGGCTCTTGAGCAAGGGCAGCGCCTTGAGAAGCAGTTAAGCGAGCTCCAGGCCGTGCAACGCGCGGCAGCGCCTGCGCCAACAACGATGCAATCGGTGCGGGAGACGGTGGCGATTGCTTGGCAAGTGGCGCAAGCCACGGGCTCGGCGCAAGCGCTGCAGCGTGCCTTGGAGCAAGGCGCGCAGCGTTTGGCCCAGTCGCCGCAGGCGCAGCAGCAGCAAGTGGGTGCGGTGTTGGCGGCGCAAGCCAGCGCCTACCAGGCCGATCAGTGGCAAGACCGCGGTGCGCTTGCGCAGCAACTGGGGCAATTGCAGCAGGCGCTGGGCACGCTGCCGCTGACATTGGCGGCGCCGCGGCTGGCGCCGCCCGCAGCGCAAAACATCGCCGTTGCGGCGACAGAAGCCGAGCCGGTGGGATCGCCTTCAGACCAGCGTTGGTGGCAAACAGCCCGCGCGGCCATGACGTCGTGGAGCGCCGCTTGGTGGCGCGACCTGTCGGCGCTGGTGCAGGTGCAGCGTCAAGCGGGCGCGGGTTGGGTGGCGGATGAGGCCTCGTTGCGCCAACAGCTCAATGTGCAACTGGCGTTGGCACGGGTATCGATCTTGGCGGGTGACGCCCCCCAGGCACAGCGGGCGCTGCAGGAACTGATGCAGCAAGTGCAGCCCCTGGCCACGCAAGACTCAACCGAGCGATGGTTGCGACAAGTTCAACAACAGGCGCAGCGCTTGGCCGCCGGGTTGGCCGTGCCTGAACCCACCCAGGCGCTGCAGGCCCTGGGGCTGAAGTAACCAAGGCCCACCCAACATGCGCATGGGTTTAATGGTTGTCGTCTTGGCCGTGGTGGCTGCCACGCTGCTGCGCAACGACGGCGTGGTGTCGGTGTTCGTGGCGGGCTGGCGGGCTGACATTGCCCTTAATTTGGCGCTGCTGGGGCTGGTGGTGGCTTGGTTGGTGGCGTGGTGGCTGGCCCGTTTATGGCGCAGTGTGCGGCTGACGCCACAGCGTATGCGGGCGTGGCGTTTGCAGCAGCGCGAGCGCGCCTGCTACGCCGCCGTTCTCGACGCCATGGCTTTGGTCTTGGCGCAGCGCCACAAGCGCGGGCAGCGTGCGGCGCATCAAGCCTTGCAGCAGTTGGCCGAACTCAACGCAGCCGATGGTCATAAATTGCCGCGCCTCGATAGCTTATGGGTTATGGCCCACTGGGCCGAAGCCGAGGCCGAACGCGGGCTGCGTCATCCCGAACAGGCCGAGCAGGCTTTGGCTGCGGCGCTGGGCCGGCGGGCTGACGACGATGGTCAAGTGGCCCAAGAGGCGCTGCGCTTGCGTGCGGTGCGGTGGGCCATGCAAGACGGCAACGCGCTGGTGGCCGGACAACGCTTGGAGCAGTTGCCAGCCGACACCCGGCGGCGAGCGCCGGCGCTGCGCATCCAACCGGCAACCTTTGCAAGCCTTGGCCGCCATGCGGCAATTGGTAAAAGTACAGGGCTACACGCCACAGGCGGTGCGCAGCCTGCGCCGCGCCATGGCGGTTCAGGCATGCCAGGGCTTGATAGACGAGACCCAGTGGCGCGCGGTGTGGCGCCAACTCGACAGCGACGAGCGCGCCATGCCAGGGGTGTATCTGGCATGGGCCGTGGGCGGTTTGCCTTGGTTGGCGGCAACCGAGGACGAGGCGGCCAAGCAGTCGTTGGCCGAATCCATGTGGCCGGCATTGACCCATGCGCTGAAAGCGTGGGACGACATCACTCCGGCGCAAAAAGCGCAGGCGCATCGCATGTTGTTGCCGCTGGCGCCATGG
>RFXW01000101.1 GCA_009921245.1 Candidatus Fonsibacter lacus
GCGCGCGCAACACACCCACGGCGTGAAGCAGCGGGGGCAGTGGGCCTTGAAACACTTGGTCCGCGTAGCGCCGATACAAATGGCGCGCGCCGTCGGCACGGTAGGCACGCGCGCTGACCGCCACCGAGGCATGGGGTGGCGGCGTTTGCACGGTGTCGCGGGTGTGGGGTGCGGGCAGCATGGGCAGCACCTGGGTGTTGGGCGCGCTGGCCTGCGGCAGGGGGTACACCTTGGCCGGTGGCATGGTGGTGGTGCAGGCCACCAGGGTTAGTGCCCCGGCCGCGCCGGTTATCACCCGCTGGGCTGCGCGCCAAACGGCGCGCCTGGCTCGGGTGCGGGGGCGGGTCATGGGCGGTAGGGTAGGCAATTCGGCATGGCGCCAAGTCTAGCTTTAGCGCCTTAGAATGGTTTGAACCCCGTTACCAACCCAACCCCTGCGCAAGCCATGGCCGAAGTTACCAACACCGTACGATTTGTTCTTGATGGCGCGCTGGTTGAAGCGCAAGGCGTGCGCCGCACCACCACGGTGCTCGACTACCTGCGTGAGCGCTTGCACCGCACCGGCACCAAAGAAGGCTGCGCCGAAGGAGACTGCGGCGCGTGCGTGGTGCTGGTGGGCAGCCTCAACGCCCAAGGCACGGCGGTGGATTACGTGCCTGTAAACAGCTGCATTCAGCTGCTGCCGGCGCTGGACGGCAAAAGCATAAAAACCGTAGAAAGCTTGCAGCGTGCCGACGGCACCCTGCACCCCGTGCAGCAGGCCATGGTGGAGTGCCACGGATCGCAATGCGGCTTTTGCACGCCCGGCTTTGTGATGAGCTTGGCGCATTTGGCACACACCGCCGAATCCACACCGTCGCGGCGCGAGATCACCGACGCCATCAGCGGCAACCTTTGCCGCTGCACTGGCTACCAACCCATTGTTGAGGCCGCACAACAAGCGTGCGCGGCGCCGCTGGAGCAGCGCCGTCTGGTTGACGCCCAAGACCTTGACCTGCTCAAAGGCATTCAGCGCGCCACCCACCCCACGGTAAGCCTAGACGGTGAAATCATTGTGCAACCCGTGGTGCGCACGCGCAAAGGCAGCGAATTCGTTTCGCCCTCCAGCGTGCAAGAGCTGGCCGCCTACCTGCAGCAACGCCCACATGCGCGCCTGCTGGCCGGTAGCACCGAAATCGGCTTGCAAGTCAACAAAACCTTTGCGCGGCCCAGCCACATTTGTTATGTGGGCAACGTGGCTGAGTTGCAAACCATCAGCGACACAGCCCAACACTGGGACATAGGCGCGGCCGTTTCGCTGCAGCGCGTCATGGCGCTGGTGGCGCCGCATTACCCCGACTTTGCCGAGGTGCTGCGCCGCTTTGGCTCGCCCCCCATTCGCTCCACCGCCACCTTGGCGGGCAACATCGTCAACGGCTCACCCATCGGCGACACCATGCCCTGCCTCATGGCGCTGGGCGCCGAGCTTGTGCTGCAACACGGCAGCCAACAGCGCCATGTGGCGCTGCACGCGTTTTACACCGGCATGAAACAAAACGTGCTCAACCCCGGTGAATTTGTGCGCGCCGTGCGCTTGCCCAAGCCGCAGCCCGATCAAGTGTTTCGTGCGCACAAAATCAGCAAGCGTTTTGAGCAAGACATATCCGCCACCTGCTGCGCCATGAGCTATCGACCCGATGCCAGCGGCGCGCTGCGCGAGGTGCGTGTGGCCTACAACGGCTTGGCGCCCTCGCCGTGCCGAGCCTCGGCGATTGAGGCGGTGCTGGAGGGCAAAACCCCTGAATCGGTGCAGGCCGACGAGATCGACGGCGCCATTGCCAGCAGCTTTGTGGCGCGCGACGGCTTGCGTGCCACCTGGGCCTACCGCGCGCTGGTGGCGCGCAATTTGGTGCTGCGTTTTGTGCGCCCAGCGCAACCCCATGTTTCACAGGAGGGCTAAGCCATGAACGCTCCAACCCCTGTTAATGCCCTAAGCCAAGCCGCCATTCAGGGCCAGCTCTTGCCCCACGAATCGGCGGGCCTGCACGTCAGTGGGCAAGCCACCTACACCGACGACTTGCCCGAGCTGCAAGGCACCTTGTACGCCGCCCTCATCACCTCGCCGGTGGCGCACGGCACGTTGATTGACGAAGGCATTGACCGCGCCGAAGTGCTGGGCATGCACGGCGTGGTGGCGGTGTACACCGCGCGCGATATTCCTGGCGAAAACAACTGCGGCCCCATCGTGCACGACGACCCGTTCTTGGCCGACGGCACGGTACAGTTTTTGGGCCAACCGGTGGCAGTGGTTGTGGCGCGCGACATGTTGTACGCACGCGAAGCCGCCAAGCGCGCCAGCGTGAAGGTTAAAGAACTGCCTGCCATACTCACCGTTGAGCAGGCCATGGCGGCGCAAAGTTTTGTCATGCCGTCAAAGGCGATCAGCCGGGGCGAACCGCAGGCCATGCTGGCGCAAGCCAAACACCGCATTCAGGGGCAAACCGAATGCGGCCAGCAAGAGCAGTTTTACCTAGAAGGTCAAATCACCTACGCCGTGCCGCGCGAAGACGGCCAACTGACGCTTTACGTGTCCACCCAACACCCCGACGGCAACCAACGCGAAGCCGCCGCCGCGCTGAACTTAAGCACCAAAGACGTTGAAGTCATTTGCCGCCGCATGGGCGGTGGCTTTGGTGGCAAAGAGGGCAACGCCAGCATCTTTTCGCAAAGCGCCGCGCTGGCGGCGCACAAACTGCGCCGTCCGGTCAAGCTGCGCGTCAATCGCGACGACGACATGATGATCACCGGCAAGCGGCACGACTTTCGGATTCGCTACGACGTGGGCTACGACGACGACGGGCGCATTGTGGCGGCAGACTTTGAACTTGCCTCGCGTTGTGGCTACAGCACCGATTTTTCTGGCCCGGTCAACGACCGCGCGCTGCTGCACATAGACAACTGCTACTACCTGCCGCATTTGCACGCCATCAGCCATCGCTGCAAAACCAACACCCAAAGTGCCACCGCATTTCGTGGCTTTGGTGGGCCGCAAGGCATGTTTGGCATTGAAACGGTTATAGAAGAAATCGCCAACCGCTTGGGTAAAGACGCGCTTGAGGTGCGCCGCATCAACTTGTACCGCGACCCCAAGCAATCGGGCGACCCGCAAAGCCTAACCACCCAATACGGGCAAGTGATAGAAGACTTTGTGGCCGACCGTGTCATCGACGAAGTCGCGCAACGCGCCGGTTACTCGCAGCGCCGCGCCGACATCACCGCCTTTAACGCCGCCAACACCCAGCGCAAGCGCGGCTTGTCGCTGACGCCGCTTAAATTTGGTATTTCGTTCACCGCCACCATGCTGAACCAAGGCGGCGCGCTGATCAACATCTACATGGACGGCTCGGTAAGCGTGAACCACGGTGGCACCGAAATGGGCCAAGGCCTCAACACCAAAATGGCGCAAGTTGCGGCCGATGGCTTGGGTGTGCCGGTACACAAAATTCGCGTCACCGCCACCGACACACAAAAAGTGCCCAACGCCTCGGCCACCGCCGCCTCCAGTGGTGCCGACATCAACGGCGCCGCCATTGGCAACGCCTGCAAGGTGTTGCACGAACGCCTATGCCAAGTGGCCGCTGGCATGCTGGGCTGCAACGCCGAACAGGTGCAGCTGGCCGGCGGTTTTGCCAGCGCCGGCGAGCAGCGTGTGGCCTGGGACGACGTGGTTAAGCAAGCCTGGCTGGATAGGGTTTCGCTTAGCAGCACCGGTTTTTACCGTACCCCCGAAATCGCCTACGACTTCAACACCCTGCAAGGCCGCGCGTTTTATTACTACTGCTACGGTGCCGCGGTTACCGAAGTAGAAATCGACACCGAAACCGGCGAGTGGTGGCTGCGTGCGGTGGACATCGTGCACGACGTGGGACGATCCATCAACCCCGCCATTGACCGCGGCCAAATTGAGGGCGGCTACGTGCAAGGCATGGGCTGGCTCACCATGGAAGAAGTCATTTGGAACCCGGCGGGCAAGTTGCTCACACACGGCCCCAGCACCTACAAAATCCCGGTGGCGGGCGATATTCCGGCGCACTTTAACGTGCACTTATTCGACAACGAAAACGTCAAAGCCACCCCCAACCGCAGCAAAGCCACCGGCGAGCCGCCGCTGATGCTGGCGCTGTCGAGCTTTTTTGCGCTGCGCGATGCCGTGGCCAGTGTGGGCGGCGTGCCCCAACTGAATGCCCCGGCCACCCCCGAGCGCATTTTGTTGGCGTGCGAGGCTCAGCGCGCCGCGGCTTAACGCCTGGGTCTGCGTTACCACCCCACCGCATGAGCACCGGCGAACTTGCACGCAGCGCCCAGCGCCTTGGCCAACAAGCCGGGGTGTTGGTGCAAGTGGTGCGCGTGCAGGGCTCGGTGCCGCGTGGCACCGACGCCTGGTTGCTGGTGTGGCCGCACGCCGTGGCCGGTTCAATCGGCGGCGGGCAACTGGAATTTCAGGCCATTGCCCATGCGCGCCACTTATTAAGCCAACCGCCGGTGGCCACCGAACACACGCATCACAAACTGGGACCCAGTTTGGGGCAGTGTTGCGGCGGCGCGGTGGACTTGTCGTTTACCCACTTGCCTGCCGGCGATCACCACGCGCGGCTGCGCGCACTTGAGCCCACACGAACGCCGGTGGCGTTGTTTGGCGGTGGCCATGTGGGCTTGGCGCTGGTGCAGGCCATGCGCGATTTGCCGTTTGATGTGCGCTGGATTGACAGTCGCGACGACATCTTCCCCGCAGCCTTACCCGATAACGTCTGGGCCGAGCACTCGCTGCCTGTGCACGGCGCCGTGCGCGACCTGGCCCCGGGCAGCTTGGTGCTGGTTATGAGTTTTAGCCACGCCGAAGACTTTGACATCATCGACGCCTGCTTGCAGCGCCAAGCCGCCCAAGCCGACCTGCCGTTTGTGGGCCTTATTGGCAGCGCCACCAAATGGGCCACCTTTGCGCGCCGCCTGCGCGCCAGGGGCCACAGCCAAGCGGCGTTGCTGCACATTACCTGTCCGATTGGACTGCCCGATATTCCCGGCAAACAGCCCGCGGTGATCGCCGCCAGCGTGGTGGCGCAACTGCTGCAACGCGCCGCCATGCCTGCGGCAACAACCAGTGTTTTGCAGCCCGCGCGCGCGGGCGCTCAATAAAAAAATCTCTGCATCATGGAACTTTACCTACTTGACTGGGGCAACCTGCTGCTGCGTTGGTTGCACGTCATCACCGCCATTGCCTGGGTGGGCTCGTCGTTTTATTTTGTGTTTCTTGACAACAACCTCATCCGTCCCACCTCGGCCGACTTGCTCGAAAAAGGTGTAGACGGTGCCATGTGGGCGGTGCACGGCGGGGGCTTTTACAACCCGCAAAAGTACATGGTGGCGCCCAAGAAAATCCACACCCACCTGCACTGGTTTTATTGGGAAAGCTACACCACGTGGCTGTCGGGCTTTGCGCTGTTTGCCATCAGCTACCTGTGGCAGGCCCAAACCTACCTAATCGACCCCAACCTGGTGGCTTGGCAGCCGTGGCAAGCCGGGGCGCTGGCGGTGGCATTTTTGGTGGTGTTTTGGGTGGTGTACGACGTGATTTGCCGGGTGCTGGGCCAAGGGCAACATGGCGACACCGTGGTGGGGGTGGCCGTGGCCGTGGTGGTGGCGCTGGCCTCGTGGCTGGCCACCGAATGGTTTGCCGGGCGCGCGGCGTTTTTGATTGTCGGCGCCATGCTGGGCACCACCATGAGCGCCAACGTATTTTTTGTGATCATTCCTGGCCAGCGCAAAGTGGTGCGCGCCATGCAAAACGGCCAGCCGGTTGACCCCATTCACGGCAAACGCGGCAAACAGCGCAGCGTACACAACACCTACTTCACCCTACCGGTTTTGTTTGCCATGCTTAGCAACCACTACAGCATGGTTTACGCCCACCCGCACAACACCACCGTGCTGCTGGTGATGATGGCTGCTGGCGCCTTGATTCGGCAATACTTTGTGCTGCGCCACGCCTACAAACAAGGCAAACGACCCAACCCCGCGCCCTATGCCGTGGTGGGCGTGCTGCTTATTGCCGCGCTGGTGGTGTGGTTGCGCCCCGCGCCACAAGCTACCGCACAAGCCCAACTGCCGGTAACCGACGCCCAAGCCATGGCCGTGTTGCAGGCACGCTGCGTGCAGTGCCACAACGCCCAAGTGCAAATGAAAGGCGTGCGCTTGGACACCCTAGAGAGCATGCACAGCCATGCCTTGGCGATTCACCAACAGGTGGTGGTGCTACGCGCCATGCCCATGAACAACAGCACCGGCATTACCCCCGACGAGCGCAACCTACTTGCGCGTTGGTTTGAGGCGCGATAACAACCGCTGCGGTTCACGCGCACCCAAGGGCCACCCATGCGGTGGCCTTTTTGTTGCTGCTGCCACTGTAAAAATCATGTATTGGTGTTACTTTTTAGCAACAAAGCTGTGTAAATGCGTATTTAGATAGTAATAATTACTCCAGCACACATTCTTTAGTGTGTAACAAAAGGGAGTAAACCAATGAAACTTAAGCAAATTGCACTGGCAGCTGCTGTGGTGGCTGCATCCAGCGCCGCGCTGGCCGACGTGACCGTTTACGGCGTCGCCGATGTGAACGTCAACAACTCAAAAGCCGAAGTGGGCAGCAAGCCTTTCGCGGCGGGGCGAAGGCGCTCGACGCCATGATCGCCAACAGGTAACCGATCGCGAGGCGCGGTGCAGTCCCGCCGTAGGCCCATGCGACGGCCGCGCCGGTGCCGGCCATCGACACGCCGGCGGCGAGGTTGCGCCCGATGCGGTCCGCCGCCGCGCGACCGAGCAGGATCCCGACGAGGCCGGCCGGCCCTGCGAGCACCACGAGGAGCGCCAGCAGTCCGGCCGACGCGCCGAGGACGCGCTCCCCGTAGACGAACAGGTACGAGAACGCCGGTCCCGTCGCGA
>RFXW01000102.1 GCA_009921245.1 Candidatus Fonsibacter lacus
CCGAGATGTTGATGGTGATCGTGATTTTCTCTAGCCTGCCGCTGGTGTCGTGGCGGCAGGAACACGTAACTTTTTCTACGCTGGACTGGCTGGTGGGCCCGACGTTGCGCAAGTTTCAGCGCAGTCTGGTGTTGCTGGTGTGTGGTGTGTCGTTGATGGTCATGGGTGTGGTGATGTGGCAAGCCGGGGTGGAGGTGGCCACAACCGGTGAAACCAGCGCCCAGTTGTTGATTCCGCGCGCACCTTTTATTCAGCTCATGGGGGTTTTCTCGTTCATCGCGGGGCTGGTTGAGTTGTCTTGGATACCCTCGGCGATACGCGACCCGAATTTGCTCGACGGGGGCAGCCATGTTTGAAGCGCTGCTGGGTTTTGGTGGGTTGGTGCTGCTCACGTTGCTGCGGGTGCCGTTGGCTTTTGCCATGGCGATTTCGGCAACGGTGGGGTTGGCGGTTATGCGCGGCTGGCCGGTGGCTTGGGCCAGTGCCGAGCAGGTGATTCAAGAAACCGGGTTTGCTTACACCTTGTCGGTGGTGCCGCTGTTTGTGTTGATGGGCAACTTTGTGGCGCGCGCGGGCTTGGCGCAGGAGCTGTTTGAGGCCGCGCACTCCATGATCGGTCATGTCAAAGGGGGCTTGGCGCACGCCACGGTGCTGGCTTGCGCGGGCTTTGGCGCCATTTGTGGCTCGTCGTTGGCCACGGCTGCCACCATGAGCCGGGTTGCCTATCCGTCAATGAAGAAGCTGGGTTACAGCGAGGCCATGGCCTCAGGCGTGGTGGCCACCGGCGGGACGTTGGGGATCATGATTCCACCGTCGACCATTTTGGTGATTTACGGCATCATCACCGAGACCAACATTGGCGAGTTGTTTGCCGCGGGTGTGTTGCCCGGCATTTTGACGGCCTCGTTGCTCATGGTGGGGATCACCATCATGGCTTGGTTAGACCCGGAACACGCTCCAGCCGATCGGCGCTACAGCTGGGCCGAGCGTTGGCGCGCGCTGCGCGGTATTTGGGGCGTGCTGGTGTTGGCGCTGCTGGTGTTGGGCGGTATTTACGGGGGGGTGTTCACGCCAACCGAGGGTGCCGGCTTTGGCGCCGCCGGTGCGTTTGCGTTTGCCTGGCTGCGGGGCAAGTTGACATGGCGTTTGTTGTATACGATTTTGGCGGATTCAGCGCGTACCACGTCGATGATTTTTGCCTTGCTTATCGGCGCCTTGATGTTTGCCAACTTCATGAACTTCACGTCGTTGCCGTTTGAGCTAAAAGACGGGATTCTGGGGCTGGGTTTGTCACCGATCATGGTGGTGGTGGCCATGATGTTTGTGTACGTGGCTTTGGGCATGGTGCTGGAAGAGTTGACCATGGTGCTGTTGACCATTCCGCTGTTTTTCCCCATCGTTTTTGACTTGGGTTTTGACCCGGTGTGGTTTGGTGTGCTCATTACCATGGTGGTGCAAATTGGTTTGGTGTCTCCACCGGTGGGCATGAACCTGTTTGTGATTCACGGTTTGCTGCCGGGCGTGGGCTTAACCACCATTTACCGCGGCGTGTGGATTTTGGTGGTGGCGATGGTGGTGGCGCTGGGGATTTTGATTGCTTATCCACAAATCAGCCTGGCTTTGCCCACGCTTTTGCTGCGCTAAGGGGCTGAGATGCCAGATAAGCCGTTAACCATAGATCCGCCCGCGTTGGTGCACGTGGCCGATGTACAGGTGCAGATCGCACCACCGGTTGAGGTGGGGCAAACGCCGCGCGGCATGCGCCGCATGATTCCAATAACCGGTGGCACGGTGCACGGTCCGCGCATGCGCGGCAAGGTGTTGCCCGGGGGCGCGGATTTTCAGTTGCTGACCAGTGATGGCACCGAGGCGCACTTGGATGCGCGCTATGTGCTTGAAATGGAGGACGGGGCGCGCGTTTGGGTAGAAAACACCGCGCTGCGCGTGGCCTCTGCCGAGCACTCCAAGTGGTTGCGCGAGGGCAAGCCGGTGCCGCCTGAGGCGGTGTACTTTCGATCGCAGCCGCGATTTGAGGCCACCACACCCGCTTGGGCTTGGCTGCATCAGCACCAGTTTGTGGGTTCGGGTGTGCGGCTGCCCGATGGCGTGCTGCTGAGTTTTTATCAGCTGGTTTAAGCCAAGCCCAGCAAGCGCACCGCGTTGTCTTTAAGAATGCCTGGCATGACCTCGGGTTTGAAGCCAGCGACTTCAAAGTCTTTCATCCAACGTTCTGGGGTAATCAGCGGGTAGTCGCTGCCAAATAACACGCGGTCTTTGAGCAAGGTGTTGGCGTACTGCACCAGCTGCTTGGGAAAGTACTTGGGGCTCCAGCCCGACAAGTCGATCCAGACGTTGGGTTTGTGCATGGCCACGCTCAAGGCCTCGTCTTGCCATGGCCAGCTGGGGTGCGCCATCACGATTTGCATATCGGGAAAGTCAATGGCCACATCGTCCAGCAGCATGGGGTTGCTGTAGCTAAGGCGCAGGCCACCGCCACAGCGCATGCCGCTGCCAATGCCGCTGTGGCCGGTGTGAAAGATGGCTGGCAGTTTGTGCGCGTTGATGACTTCGTAAATGGGCCAAGCCATGCGGTCGTAGGGGTGATAGCCTTGCACGGTGGGGTGAAACTTAAAGCCCTTAATGCCCTCTTCGGCAATTAAGCGTTCGGCTTCGCGCGCCCCCATTTTGCCTTTGTGCGGGTCAATGCTGGCAAAGGCGATCATCATGTCGCTGTTGTCGCGTGCGGCCTGGGCGATTTCTTCGTTGGGTATGCGGCGCCGGCCAAGCTTGGCTTCACTGTCCACAGTGAACATCACCAAACCAATGTTGCGTTCGCGGTAGTACGCAATGGTTTCGGCGATGGTAGGACGGCGATCGCTGCCAAAGTATTTGTCGGCCGCGCGGTCGTATTCTTCGCCGTAGTTGTCCCATGGGTTCCAACAGCTCACCTCGGCGTGGGTATGGATGTCGATGGCAATGAGGTTTTGGTGTTTCATGGTGGCGGGGTATGGCCCAAGGGGCTGGTCATGCAGTTGATTATCAATCATAATCTTCTGCCAAAAATCGTCAACTTTTTTGCGAGCGCTGCCATGACATCAGAACTGCATCCGGCCATCACACACGCCGCCAGCCTGGGCGTGGCGTTTGAGTTGCGCGACGCCGTGGCCGTGGTGCGCTTGTGCCGCCCCGCCAAGCGCAACGCCTTAAACGACGGGCTGATTGATGGTTTGCGGGCGGTGTTTGAACATTTGCCTGGTGAGGCGCGCGCCGCGGTGATCCACGGCGAAGGCGACCATTTTTGCGCGGGGCTGGATTTGTCTGAGCTCAAAGAGCGCGACGCAGGCGAAGGGGTGATGCATTCGCGGCGCTGGCACGTGGCGCTGGAGGCCATACAGTTTGGCCCGGTGCCGGTGGTGGCGGCGTTGCACGGCGCCGTGGTGGGCGGCGGCTTGGAGTTGGCCTGTGCGGCTCACGTGCGGGTGGCCGATGCGTCAACCTTTTACGCCTTGCCCGAGGGCACGCGAGGGATATTTGTGGGCGGCGGCGGATCGGTGCGTATACCCAAACTGATTGGTGTGGCGCGCATGACCGACATGATGCTAACGGGGCGGGTGTACGACGCGCAGGATGGTGAGCGGCTGGGTTTTGCCCAGTACCTTGAGCCGGCTGGGCAGGCGCTGGACAAAGCCTTGGCATTGGCGACCAAGGTGGCGGGTAACGCGCCGCTGACCAATTTTGCGCTCACGCAGGTGCTGCCGCGTATTGCGGAGCAACCAGCTGACCACGGTTACCTTACTGAGGCCTTGGTTTCGGGGGTGGCGCAGGCTGCGCCTGAGGCCAAAGCCCGGGTGCAGGCGTTTTTGGCGGGCAAGGCGCCCAAAGTAAGCAAGACATAGGAGCCATTTGTATGGGTGAGCCAAGTTATCGGCCGCTTACCTTCGGCGTCACCGAGGTGGAGGTGCGCCAAGGGGAGGCAGGGGTGCAGTACGTGCGTGCGCCGCAAGCGCTGGGCGACTACCCGGTGCGCTTAACCGATCGTTTTGCTTACTGGGCCGAGCGCGTGCCGCAACAAACTTTTATGGCGCGGCGCGAGCTTTTACCCAATGGGCAGCGCGGTGATTGGCAGCATCTCACCTACGCCCAAGCTTGGCAGGCGGCACGGGCCATTGCCCAGGCGCTGATTGAACGAGGCTTGGGGCTAGAAAAGCCGGTGGCGATTGTGTGCGAGAACAGCTTGGAGCACGCCCAAATGGCACTGGGCTGCATGATGGCGGGGGTGCCCTTTGTACCGGTATCGCCGCCCTATGCATTGGTAAGCCAAGACTACGCCAAGCTCAAACACGTGCTGCAAACGGTCACCCCAGGCTTGGTGTTTGTACCCGATGCGCGCTACAAGGCTGCGGTTTTGGCCGCGGTGCCACAAAGCATGGAAGTGGTGCTGGGGCAGGGCCAGTGGAGCGAGCGCCAGACCACATCTTTTGCAACACTTTGTGCCACGGTGGCCACAGCGGCTGTAGACGAGGCCATGGCGGCCACCAACGGTGACACCGTAGCAAAATTTTTGTTTACCAGTGGCTCCACCAAATTGCCCAAGGGGGTGATCAACACCCACCGCATGTGGTGTGCCAACCAGCAACAAATGGTGACATCCATGCCGGTGTTGGCCGAACAACCGCTGGTGCTGGTGGATTGGCTGCCATGGAACCACACCTTTGGTGGCAACCATAACTTTGGCATGGTCGTTTACCACGGCGGCACCATGTACATTGACGACGGCAAGCCAACGCCTGCGTTAATGGGCGAGACGCTGCGCAACCTAAGAGAAATTTCACCTTCGGTTTACTTTAACGTGCCCACTGGCTTTGAAGCGATTGCCAAAGCCATGGAGACCGACGACACGCTGCGCAAAAACTTTTTAAGTCGCGTCAAAATGTTTTTCTACTCGGGCGCCGCGTTGGCGCAGCCGATTTGGGACAGTTTGTTTGCCAGCGCCGAGCGTGAGGTGGGTCAACGCATTGTGATGGGCACCGGGCTTGGCATGACCGAGTCGGGTCCATTTGCGGTGTTTGTCCCGAGCCCGCGCGTGAAGGCGGGTGATTTGGGGTTGCCCGCGCCCGGCTTGGAGCTGAAGCTGGTCCCGGTGGATGGTAAAACCGAGGTGCGTTACCGCGGCCCCAACATCACACCCGGTTATTGGCGTAACCCCGAGGGAACGGCCGAGGCGTTTGATGAGGAGGGGTTTTTTCGCACCGGTGACGCGGTGCGCTGGATCGACCCCCAAAACCCCAATTTGGGCATACGGTTTGATGGCCGTATTGCAGAAGACTTTAAGCTGGCAACCGGCACGTTTGTGAGTGTTGGTCCGCTGCGGGCGCAGGTGATTGCCGCAGGCGCGCCCTATGTGCAAGACGTGGTGGTGACAGGGCTGAATCGCCACGAGGTGGGCGCCATGGTATTTGCCACGCCACGGCTGCGCGAGCTGGCCGGCTTGCCCGAGAGCGCGTTGTGGGCCGAGGTGGTGGCGGCGCCTGCGGTGCAGACATTTTTTCAGGACTTGGTGAACCGCTTGGCTGCGGCGAGCACGGGCAGCGCCAACCGAGTCGCTCGCCTGTGCGTGTTGCTCGAGCCACCCACCATTGACCGTGGCGAGGTGACCGATAAAGGGTCCATTAACCAACGCGCGGTGTTGCAGCACCGTGCGGATGTGGTTGAGGCGATGTACAACGGCAGCTTGAGCGGCCTTATTTGTGCGGTGTAACCCGTGGCCGTCAACGCATCGCCCAACGTAACCAGTGTTGCCGACGCTGCGCTCGATGCGGGTGGGGTGCAGGATTTGGTGGGGTACCACGCGCGACGCACCGCCTTATGCCTGATCGACGGATTCATGCAGGCCATGGCACCTTACGAACTGCGGCCGGTGGAGTTTTCGGTGCTGTCGGTGGTGGTGCACAACCCTGGCGCAACCTCCAGCCAGTTGTCGCACACCCTAAACTTGCTGCCACCCAACGTGGTGCGACTGGTGCAGCGGCTGGAGCGCCGCGAGCTGCTGAGTCGGCGGCGCGACGTGCAAGACCGCCGTGCCATTGGGCTGTACGCCACCCCAAAGGGGTCGGCGTTGCTTAAGCAGGCGCACACCGCGGCGCAGCAAAGCGAGGTACAGAGCCTGGCGCATTTGTCGGCTGCCGAGCAGGCCACCCTGCGCCGCTTGCTGCGCAAGGTTTACCACTAAACCCCGGGCGCCTCGGGGTTGGCGCGAACCGCGCATAATTCGGGGTTATGACGACGATTAACCCTGAAGGACGCGCCATTGAGCGCTTGGTGGTGGGGCAACGCACCTCGGACGGTGCCGGTGTCAAGCTGACGCGGGTACTGACCCAAGATTTGCAGCAACGCCTCGACCCATTTTTGATGCTGGACTTCTTTGGTTCGGAAGAAGCCGAGGACTACGTAGGCGGTTTTCCTGACCATCCGCACCGCGGTTTTGAAACCGTGACTTACATGTTGCACGGGCGCATGCGGCACCGCGACAGCGCGGGCAACCAGGGCCTGCTGCAAGATGGGGGCGTGCAGTGGATGACGGCTGGGCGCGGCGTGATTCATAGTGAAATGCCGGAGCAGTCTGAGGGCCTGATGAATGGTTTTCAGCTATGGCTTAACTTGCCAAGCAA
>RFXW01000103.1 GCA_009921245.1 Candidatus Fonsibacter lacus
GAGGTCGACGAGCGGGTGGCACTCACCGACACCATGGTGGTTGGGCTGGTGGACAAACTCATCAAGCAGCGGCGCGACAGCGTGCAGGCCTACAGCCAAGCCGGGCGTACCGACCTTGCCGAGATCGAGGCGGCTGAAATTGAGGTATTGCAGGCCTACTTGCCGGCTCGACTCAGCGCCGCTGAGGTGCAACAGGCTGTGCTGCAATTGGTGCGCACGCTGGAGGCCAAGGGCCCGGCGGACATGGGCCGGGTCATGGCCGCTGCCAAAGCCGAATTGGCCAGCCAAGCCGACATGGCCGAGGTCTCTGCCGCGGTCAAACGCGCGCTTGCGCAAACCAATTAGTTGCCGGCCACCTTCATGCGCTCGATCAATACCGAGCCGGTGGTTTTGGCCCCCATGGTGTAGGCGTCGGCCCCCATGGCCACCACGCGCTGAAACATTTCACGCAAGTTGCCGGCAATGGTGATTTCCTGCACCGGGTAGGCAATGCGGCCGTTTTCCACCCAGTACCCTGCGGCGCCACGCGAGTAGTCGCCCGTGATGGGGTTGACGCCTTGCCCCATGAGCTCGGTCACGAACAAGCCTCGATGCAATTGACGCAGCATGGCGGGCAGGTCGTCAGTGGCTTGGGTGAGCCGACTGTGCCAGCGCAGATTGTGGCTGCCACCGGCGTTACCGGTGGTGCGCAGGCCCAGCTTGCGCGCGGAATAGGTGCTTAAAAAGTAGCCCCGCACCACGCCATCGGTAACCACCTGACGCGGCGCCACGCGCACCCCTTCGTCGTCGAACGGGACACTGCCCTTGCCCTTCATAACAAACGGATCTTCGTCCAGCTGCAAATGCGACGCCAGCACCTGCTGCCCCATGGCATCGGCCAAAAACGTGGTGCGCCGGTAGAGTGCGGTGCCACTGATGGCGTGCACCAAACTGCCCAACAAGCCAGCCGCCAGCGGCGCGTCGAACAGCACCGGACACTCGGTGGTGGCAATTTTTTTGGCGCCTACCCTGGCCAAAGCACGCTCGGCGGCGTAGCGCCCCACCACCTCAGGCTGGGCCAACTCGGCTGGGTCGCGCATGGAGCTGTACCAGCCATCGCGTTGCATGGCTGCACCCTGACCCGCAATGACCGCCACCGACACACCATGGCGCGAGCTGGCGTAGCCACCGCTGAAAACACCCGGGCCATCGAGCCGCCCTTGGCGCATGTGCGCCGACCAAAAATGCGAGTGCTGGGCCGATACCGAGGCCCCTTCGGAGTTGGTCACCATGGGGCTGGTGGCCAAGGCACTGCGTTCGGCCCGTTTGGCCAGCGCCGCGGCTTCCTCGGGCGATAGCGCCCACGCATGCATCAAATCAAGGGGACGCGGTGCCTCGGCCACGTCGGCGACGTCGGGCAAACCGGCCTCGGTGTCTTGTGCGGTAAAGCGTGCAATGTCGTAGGCAGCCGCCACCGTTTGGCGCAATGCCTCAGGGGCAAAGTCTGAGGTGGCAGCGTGCCCCCGGCGCTGTCCCAAATACACCGTTACCGCCAGCGATTTATCGCGATTGCGCTCCACCGACTCCAATGCTTGCTGACGCACCGACACGCTTAAGCCGTAGCCCTCGGATACCTCGGCTGCGGCCTCGGTGGCGCCTAGCTTGCGCGCGTGTTGCAGCGCGTCGCGCACGAGCTGCTGAAACTGATCGGTGGCGTACTGAAAAGTGGCGGTTGTCATGCGCCGGTATGATACCGGGGCTGGAATTGTCATCTTGTTTACTGCGGCGTTTGTCCGCGCTTGCCGCTTGCTTATGCCACGTCGCTCCAAACCGGGATACTTTGTTCATGGCGAATTTGTGGTTCGCGGCAGCGCCGAGGACCAAGCCCTGATCGCTGAGCGCAAGGGCGACACCACCGAATCACGCACCGACCGCAAGCGTGCCAGCCAAGCGCGACAAGATGTGGGCGAGTCGCTGCTGCAGCTCAAGCCAGCAACCTGGCAAACCTTGGACTTGCCCGAAACCTTAATCGATGCGCTACGTACCATGCAGCAACTGAGCGACTTTGGCGCGCGCAAGCGGCAACTGCAGTACATCGGCAAACTCATGCGCGGGCTGGACGACGACGCCATGGCGCGGATTGCGGCGCACACCCAAGCCCAAGCGCGCGGCCACGGGCAAGAAGTCGCCAAGCTGCATGCCGCCGAGCAATGGCGCGAACGCCTGCTGCAAGACGACCAAGCCGTCACCGAATGGATGGCCGCCTACCCGCACACCGATGTGCAGTGGTTGCGCCAAACGGTGCGCGCGGCGCGGGAGCACCTGCGCCAAGGCAGCCCCGGACAAGCCACGCGTCAAGCCAAGGCTTTCCGCGCGTTGTTTGCACTGGTGCGTGATCAGTTAACCGACGCTGTGCCACCGGCACCCAACCCAAGCACCTTACCCACCAACCCCCTGGCTTAAAGATCATGGACGACTTGCATTTTGGTTTACTCAGCGTCAGTGACCGCGCAGCAGCCGGCACCTACGAAGACCAAGGGCTGCCGGCGCTGCAACAGTGGCTGCAACGCGCGATTCGTAACCCGTTGCGCTTAACCACCGAGGTCATTCCCGACGAACGCCCAACCATTGCGCACGCGCTGCGCACCATGGCCGATGGCGGTTGTCACGTGGTCCTGACCACCGGTGGCACCGGACCGGCGCCACGCGACGTAACGCCCGAGGCCACCATGGATGTCAGCGATCGGGTGCGGCAAATTGGCTTGCAATTCGTACCCACGGCGATTTTGTCGCGGCAGGTGGCGGTGATGCGGGGCAAGTGTTTGATTATCAATTTGCCGGGTCAACCCAAAAGCATCGCCGAAACCCTTGAAGGCGTGCGTGATGCGGATGGTCAGATCAAGGTACCCGGCATTTTTACCGCGGTGCCCTACTGCGTTGACCTCATGGGTGGACCTTATATTGAAACCAACGCGGCGGTGTGCGACGCCTTCCGACCCAAGTCGGCGCGCCGCCCCAGCGGCGGCTAGCGCGCCTGCATCCAGGCTTGCATGCGCGCGCTGTTGGGCTGGTGCCACACGCCGCGCTCAGTAATGAGGGCAGTAACCAACTCGGCAGGCGTAACATCAAAAGCGGGGTTGCGCACCGCCACCCCAGGCGGTGCCCAGGTGGTCGTGCCGTGGCCGCGTACCTCGCTGGCGTGGCGCTCCTCGATGGGAATGTCCGCGCCGGTGGGCAAGGCCATGTCAATGGTGGACGTGGGACACGCAACATAAAACGGAATACCGTGCCGTTGCGCCAGCACCGCCACCATGTAGGTGCCGATTTTGTTGGCCACGTCACCGTTGGCTGCCACCCGATCGGTGCCTACCACCACGGCGTCGATACGCTCGTGTTGCATCAGGTGACCGGCGGCGTTGTCGGTGATCAGCGTCACATCAATCCCTTCGGCATGCAGTTCCCAAGCGGTAAGTCGGGCACCTTGCAGCAGCGGGCGGGTCTCGTCCGCCAGCACCCGCACCCGCTTGCCCTGTGCAATGGCGGCGCGAATCACACCCAGCGCAGTGCCGTAGCCGGCGGTGGCCAACGCCCCGGCGTTGCAGTGTGTCAGTACCAACGCATCAGCTGGTAGCAACGCCGCGCCGTGCGCCCCCAGTTGTTGGTTAACAACCACGTCCTCGGCTTGCAATTGTTGCGCCCGGCGCACCAGGGCCTGCGCCTGATCGGCCACGCCCGCATCGGCGTGCGCCACCAGCTCGCGCTGCATGGCATCGAGTGCCCAAAACAAATTCACCGCGGTTGGTCGACTGGCGCGCAGCGTGGCATCCGCCTCGGCCATGCGTTGCCGCCACACGGCAGGCTCGGCGTGCTGCTGGGCAAGCGCCTCGAGCGCCATGCCATAGGCTGCGGCCACCCCGATGGCGGGCGCACCGCGCACCACCATGTCGCGTATGGCTTGGGCCACCTCGCTGGCCGAGCCACAGCGCAGCGTGGCCACACGCAGCGGCAAGGCGCGCTGGTCGAGCAGTTCAAGCCAAGGTAAGCCACCCTGGTCAATCCACCGCAACGACGCCACCTGCGCACTCAAGGGTTGTCCCCAGCGGGCTGCGGCACTTGCCCGTAGTGCCCGAAACGCTCAATGACCTCGGCCATTTGAGCGCCAGACAAGCGTTTCGGTTGTCCCATGCTGCACGTCAACTGGTATTGCTGGCAAAGGGCCTCAACCGCTTGTGCACGGTTGAGGGCTTGCTTTAAATCGTGACCCAAAGCAATCACGCCATGATTGGCCAGTAAGCATGCGTGACGTTGGTCCAACGCCAACAACGCGGCCTGTGACAGCGCTTGACTGCCAAACAAGGCGTAGGGCGCGCAGCGCAAGGTGTCGCCACCAAACGCGGCAATCATGTAATGAAACGCAGGCACGTCGTGGCCGTGGCACGCCACCGCCGCCGCATAAGGCGAATGGGTGTGCACCACCGCGTGCACCTCGGGGCGCTGGCGGTAGATGTCCAAATGAAATCGCCACTCACTTGAAGGCTGCCACGCGCCGCTGTAGCCACCGTGCATGTCCATGGGCACCAGTTGTTCAGCACGTAGGTCGTTGGGCGGCACACCCGTAGGGGTCACCAGCCAGGCCTGCGTATCTAACCGCACGCTGGCGTTGCCTGTGGCGCCCAGGTTTAAACCCATGGCCTGCAACTCGCGCATGGCCTCGAGCAGCGCCTGGCGTGCCGCCTGCTGGGTTAGGGAATCGGCACTCATGGGCGATCAAGGCGCGCCACCAACAGCGCAACCTGCTGCGCCAATTCAGCGTCCCAGGCGGCGCGCGGGGTGATGATGGCGTGGTCCAGCGCTTGTCCACAACCACAGGTTTTTTGCGGTGCTTGCAACAACGGAATCAATGCCCTGACCAAGGCGCGGGCACGCGCGCTATTACTTTGCAGCACCTGCACCACCTGCTCCACGGTGACTGCATCGTGCCCCTCGTGCCAGCAATCGTAGTCGGTGGCCATGGCCACGGTGGCGTAGCACATCTCGGCTTCACGCACCAGCTTGGCCTCGGGCATGTTGGTCATACCCACCACACTGCAGCCCCATTGCCGATACAGATGCGATTCGGCTTTGGTTGAGAACTGCGGGCCCTCCATGGCCAAATAGGTGCCACCTTGGGTGACCGCATCGCCCGCATGGTCGGCGGCTTGGCCCAACAAGCCACGCAACCAACCGCAGGTGGGTTCGGCCATTGAAACGTGCGCCACCAGCCCCGGACCAAAAAAAGAACCAACCCTGCCGTGGGTGCGATCAATGAATTGGTCCACCAACACCAAGGTGCCCGGTGCGATGTCTTCGCGCAGCGACCCGACCGCGCTGAGCGAAACCACGCTGTGCACCCCCAACGATTTCAACGCCCAGACGTTGGCGCGGTAGTTCACGGTGCTGGGGGTGTAGCGGTGGCCGCGACCATGACGCGGCAAAAACGCCAGCGAGACGCCATCCAGTGTGCCCAGCAGCAGGTCGTCAGAGGGTTGACCAAAGGGGGTGTCAACTGATACCCAACGTGGATTTTGCAGGCCGTCCAGGTCGTAAACGCCACTGCCCCCGATGATGCCAACACTTGCCTCGGTCATGTCTTACTCCTTACACGGCGCGTCAACGCCGGGCTACTGCCCCATCATGCGGTTCAGGTCTTCGGATTCAAATCGCTCACGCGTGGCCGCGTCTTTGGGCAGCGTCACGGGCTCGCCGCGCTGCAGTTGCTGCAAAGCCTGCCAAAGCATGGCAATTTGATGCTCTTGACTGGCGGCATGATCAATCAGGCCGCGCATGGCTTGCGACACCGGGTCGTCGCTGGAGGTCACGCCATAGGCAGAAAAGCCCATGCGTGATGCGGTGGCCTCGCGCTGCGCTTGGCTTTCGCCTTGAATCACGCGCGCTGGGTTGCCCACGGCGGTGGCGTTGGCGGGTACGGCCTTTACCACCACCGCGTTGGAGCCGATGCGTGCGCCGTCGCCAACCGTGAACGCACCCAATACTTTGGCGCCGGCACCCACCACCACCCCTTCACCCAAGGTGGGGTGGCGCTTGGCGCCTTTGGTCAGCGCCACGCCACCCAAGGTCACACCTTGATAAATCGTGCAGTGGTTGCCCACCTCGGCGGTTTCGCCAATCACCACACCCATGCCGTGGTCGATGAACACGCCCTGCCCGATGGTGGCGCCCGGATGAATTTCTATGCCCGTGAACCAGCGACCCAACCCAGAGATAAAGCGAGCCAACCAGTGCATGCGCCAGCGCCACAACCGGTGCGCCACGCGGTGCAGCCACAAGGCGTGCAAGCCCGGGTAGCAGGTGAGCACCTCAAACCAACTGCGCGCGGCGGGGTCGCGTTCAAAAACACAACGGATATCTTGGACCATTCGCCTCAACATGGCTGAATTATGGCTTTTTGCCCGCGGCCAGGCCTTGCACGGCGCGCGCCACCCCGCGCAACACATGGACATCTTCGGGCTGCAGCTGGGCCTTGAGCGCCATTTGGTGTAGCCGAGGCACCAGTTTTTTCGG
>RFXW01000104.1 GCA_009921245.1 Candidatus Fonsibacter lacus
TGCGCATCAAGGGCTGGATGGGCCGTGCCGATCAAACCACCAAAGTGCGTGGCATGTTCGTGCACCCCGGCCAAGTGGCCCAGGTGCTGCAGCGGGTGCCGACGTGCAGCAAAGCGCGCCTGGTGGTCACTGGCGCCATGGCCAACGACCAATTAACCTTAAAAGTGGAATGCGCCACGCCCAGCGATGAGCTGCGCGAAACCCTTGCCCAGGCGGTGCGCGACATCACCAAATTACGCGCCACCATTGAAGCGGTAAGCGTCGGCTCACTGCCAAATGATGGCAAGGTGATCGAAGACGCGCGGCAATACGACTGACCGCGCCGTGGGGGCACGACTGCGGGTGGTGGATTCGGCGGCGCAACTAAGCGCAAGCGACCAAGGCTGCCTGGCCATCACAGGCTCACACGGTGGGCTGAGCGCGGCGCGCTACGCCTGGGTGGCCAAGCCCTGGCTGGTGGTGTTCAACGACGCCGGCGTAGGCAAAGACCAAGCCGGCATTGCCGGGCTGGCGCAGTTGGCTCAGCAAGGCGTTGCGGCGGCTACTGTGTCGCATACCAGTGCCCGCATTGGCGACGCATCCAGCACATTGGCCGATGGGGTAATCAGTTACGTCAATGCACCGGCCAAGTTGTTGGGCTTGCAGCCGGGTGTGCCACTTGCCGTTTGGATCAACACGCAAGACACCCCAACCGCCTAAGCGGCTGCATCACCATATCAGGTCGGCTTCTTCTTTCATGCAGGTATCCAATACCTGCAGCAAGGGGTGGATGCGGGTGGCAAACGGTATCGATTTCGACGGCACTGGGGTTTGGCCTTGACTGACCGCGCTGGCACGCGCCTGTTCGCGCTCGTGGGCCTCGCGTTCAGCTTCTTGCACCAGGGCGGCGCGGGCCTGGGGCATTTGATCAAGCAACAAGATACCCGGCCCCTCGGGTGGCTTGTTCCACAGCAACAAAATGCGGCGTGCCGTTTCGGGCAGCAGCACCAAGTCAGCCGTTACACCCGATCGAAAACGATACAACACCCGCGAGCCCAGAACAATTGGTTAGCGACCATGGTAGCGCATCAAAGCCAACTGATCGAAGCCGTGTTGCTCTTTTTTCTTGGCCAAATCGCTTTGGCGTTGGCTTTGCCGCTGGTCCAGTTGCTTCATTTTTTCAAGGGCCAATCTGGCATCGGCAGCCAGTGCTTGAGCCCGCGTCAGGCGTCGCTCACAAGTAGCCACCTCGCGCTCGGCACCGTGAAGTACCGCGCCGAGTTGACCCAAAAAATTCATACCCAGCGAAACATCACCCACCAAGCGGCTCGACCGATGCCGCTGCTGCGCCCGCTCGTGATAGGCGTTGACCATGTGTTGCACCTGCTGTTGCTTACGCCGCGCAGCCTCCAGCGCTTCTTTGGCCTGCACCACGTCACGCTGGGCCTCTTGCCAACGTAGCTTGGCGCGGGTGGCCAACAAGTCCCAACGGGTTGATTGGCCGCTCATGCCACGGCTCGCATCACTTGCCGCAGGGCTTCCCAGGTGCTTTCTAGGGATACGCCCACGTGCATGTCTTGCTTTAAAAACGTTTCAATGTCGCTGCGCAACTGAATCGCCAAATCCAGGTCGGGGTTGGTGCCAGTTTCGTAGGCGCCCACCTGAATCAAATCTTGGTTCTGTTCGTATAAGCTCCACAGTCGGCGTACGCGATTGGCGACTTTAAAGTCTTCTGGGCTAAGAAGGTTTTGCATCAAACGCGAAATCGATCCATTCAGGTCAATGGCTGGATAGTGCGCGGCGTCAGCCAGGCGGCGCGACAACACCATTTGTCCATCAAGCGAGGCACGCGCAATGTCCACCACTGGGTCGTTGTTGTCGTCACCCTCAGCCAACACCGTGTAAATGGCGGTGATCGACCCGTGGCCGTGTCGCCCCACACCGGCGCGCTCAATCAGATTGGGTAGCAAGGCAAACACCGAAGGCGGATAACCTTTGGCGGTGGGCGGCTCACCCACAGCCAAGCCAATTTCACGCTGGGCATGGGCCACGCGTGTCAGGCTGTCCACCAGCATCAGCACATTTTTGCCTTGGTCTCTAAAGTATTCAGCAATCACATGGGTTAGCTGCACCGCTTTGATACGTAACACCGGCGATACGTTGGCAGGGGCGGCGATCACCACCGATTTGGCCAAGCCTTCGGCACCCAAGGTCTCGGCAATAAAGGCTTGCACCTCGCGCCCGCGTTCGCCAATCAACCCAATCACCACCACATCGGCTTGGGTAAATCGGGTGAGCATGCCAAGCAGCACGCTTTTACCCACGCCGGAGCCAGCCACCAAACCCACGCGTTGCCCTTGCCCCAAGGTAAGCACACCGTTGATGGCTTTCACACCCACATCCAGCACCTGCGTGATCGGGCCGCGTTCCATGGGATTCAGGGGCCGCCCACTAAGGCCCAAACGATCGGGGCATGTGGGTGGTGCCCGGCCGTCCAAGGGTTGACCACGACCGTCGATGACGCGCCCCAGTAGTTCGGGGCCCAACTCGGCGATGGCCCGGGTGTGTTTCACCCGCACCCGCGCACCTGGGCCAATGCCCTCGGGCTCGTTGTACGGCATCAGGTACAGCGTTTTGTCGTGAAAGCCCACCACCTCGGCGTCAACTCGGCAGCCGTTGTCAGCCACAACCTCGCAGCACGCACCCAATGGGGCCATGATGCCGCGGGTCTCAAGCGTCATGCCAACCAAGCGAACCAAGGTGCCCGCTTGTTGCACGGGCGGCGCCTGCAGCCCGGCGTAGTCTAGGCCGAATGGGTTGTCATGCTTCATCGGGGTCGTGCGTGGTGGCGTCGGTGATGTCGTCGTCGGCAATGTCTTGCGCGCGCTGGGCCAACGGCGTCGCAGCTTCTTGCTCTTGCAACAACGCACTGCGGCTGGCCCATGGGCGCTCACCGCTGAGCAATTGAGCGGCCAATGCCTCAAGCCGGGTTGACATCAAGTCTTCAATCAAGCTGTCGTCGGTGCTTACCCGCACGCTGCCGCGCGTGAGGCTTGGGTCGGGTTGTATGCGCATGTCTTTGGGCAATTCACTGGCCATGGCGCTGAGCTGGGCGGCGTCATCGGGGTGCAAAGTTGCCACCACGCGCGCGCTGGGTTGCTCAAGGTTGTCGAGTGCGCCCTGCACCAAACGCGCCACCACCTCGCCTGTGGCGCGCAGTTCACCACGCACCAGCTGCTCGGCAATATGCAGCGCCAACTCGCGCATGGGCTCACGCCAACCATTCACCTGTTCGCTTAGGCGCGGCACCTGCGCCACCAACTCGGCAAGCAGGGCTTGTTGCGCCTGCCACGCCGTTTCGGCCATGGTTTGTCCCTGCGCTTGGCCTTGCGTCAAACCCTCGCTTAAGCCAGCGGCATGGCCTTGCTCGTAGCCTTGTTGTTTGGCGGCCTCAAGAGCCTGTTCGTCGATGATGGGCGCGGGAGCGGGATCCACCGTGGCCTCACCCAACTCAAGGTCCAGGTCACCCACCAATTCTGCAAACTTGCTGTTGGCTTGCGCCTGCTCGTCGGTCTCTGGCGTGGCCGACGCTTCAGCTGCTGCCGCAGACGCATCTTGCGCCGGCTCTGGCTCGGCGCCCACGTTGTCGGGATGCGGCACGCTGGCCACCTGCCACAGCGCGAAGGCGGGCGGTGCCTCTCGGCGTGCCCAGGGCAATACATCGTAGGCCGGTTGTTGCCCCAAGCCACTGATGCGCGTCTCGGGTGCCCAGCGGGCGTCTTGTCGGCGCGAGAGCACCCGAAAGGCATCAGACAAAATCGTCTCCACGACCCACCAGCACCAGTTCGCCAGCGTCTGAGAGTTTGCGGGCAATCCGCATAACGGTTTTTTGCGCCTCTTCGACGTCGGTGATTCGCATCGGGCCCATGCCCTCCATTTCGTCGATGAACATGGCACGCGCGCGGGTGGACATGTTGTCGAAGAATTTTTCTTTAACAAACTCGGGGGCGCCCTTGAGCGATTTCATGAGCATCTCGGGCTCGACGTTGCGCATCAGGGTTTGGATGCCCTTGTTGTTCACGCCCACCAGGTTTTCAAAGGTGAACATGTTGTCTTGAATCTTTTGTGTCAGTTCGGGGTCAATGGCATTTAAGCCCGACATCACCGACGATTCCAAGTCCACCTTCACAAAGTTCATGATCTTGGCCGCGGTTTTTACGCCGCCAAAGCTCGACGACGCCGCCGATGAATTGCTGGAGAACTGCTTCTTCATGATCGCCTCAAGCTCGTCCATGGCCGACGGCTGCACAGTCTCCAGGCTGGCCACGCGTTGAATCACCTCAGCGCGCACCTCAGGGGGCAAAAAGTTCAGCACATCGGCAGCCACGTCGTATTCCAGTACCGACAAAATAATGGCAATCACCTGTGGGTGCTCGCCGCGAATCATTTCTGCAATCGAGCGCGCGTCCATCCACTTCAGGATTTCAAGCCCTTTGCTACCCGAGCCCGGCATGATGCGGCTGAGCACCGAGGCCGCTTTGTCGTCGCCCAAGGCGCGCTTGAGTACTTTTTCAACATAGTCGCCGGTACCCAAGCCCAGACTGGTTTGCTTTTTAAGTGTGGCAACAAACTCGTCCAGCACCACGTTCACCGCCTCTTGCGACAAATCGGCCACGGCCACCATGGCGCCACCCAAGGCCTGTACCTCGCGCGGCGAAAGGTATCGAATGATTTCTGCGGCTTGCTGCTCACCCAATAACAGCATAAGGGTTGCGGCCCGCTGGGTGGAGGTGAGCTCTTCAAGCTCGGCGATCAACGCCTCACTTAGCGGCTGAGCCTCAGCCGCAAGCGCGGCAGGGTCGGCTTTACCACCGTCTTTGCCCTTGGCGTCTTTGCCTTTGGCGTCTTTCTTTTCGTTTTTGGTCTCGGCCATGGGGTTTCTCCGCTTGGTATCAGGTGACTTGGATCATGCGCTTGAGCACATTGGCCACGCGCGCTGAGTCTTCGGCCACCAGCATCCGAATCAGGGCAACTTTGTCGTCGTAGGTGTTGGCGGTGTCGAGCATGTCGGCAGAAATGCTCGACTTCTTGGGCTTGAGCTTGGCCTTGATGTCTTCCAACGATTCACCCTCACCCAGTTGGATCATCTGCATGTCTTCTTCGGTCAGCTCGCCGTCAGCCAGTCTCTTGGCCTCCTCGGTCTGCTCAGTCTGGTCGGCCCCGGTGAGGGCGCGAATCACAGGGCGCACCACAAGCATCATAAAGCTCAGCAGCACCAGTGTCACCAAGCCCAGCTTAAAGGCATTGATCACGCTGTCGTCTTGATACCAAGGCACCAAGGGCTCCAAGGGAGGTGCGCTTTCAAAGCGTGTCGGCATGATGCTTACGCTGTCGCCACGTGCGGCGTCAAAGCCAATCACACCTTGCACCAAGTTTTGCATGCGCTCGAGCTCGTCCTCGGTGTAGGGCACCGTGGTGGGCGCACCGGGGGCCGGCTCTTCACCCTCTGCCACCGGGGCTTTGCGCTCGTTGATCACCACCGCCACCGAAACCCGTTGCACGGTACCGGTGGCGCGCTTGACGCGCTGCACCGAGCGGTCGAGTTCGTAATTGCGCGTGGTGCGACTGCTTAGTACGCCACCCGCCTCAGTCTGACCTTCGGCGCCGTTGACGTTGGTGTTTTGTGTGGCAGCGGCGTTGGGCGGCGGCACATTGGTGGTGCTTCCGGGCACACCAGCGGCCACTTGGTTGGCGTTACGGTCTTCGGCCAGCACCTCGGAGCGGGTTTTGGGGCCTTTTTGGTTGTTGTCGTAGTCTTCGGTGGTGCGCTCGATTTCGGTGAAGTCCAGCGTGAGGTTCACTTGCGAGCGTACGTTGGTTTCGCCCACCACAGGGTTCAAAATTTGCACAATGCGCTCGCGATACAGTTCTTCGAGCTGCGCTTTGTGTTGCGACTGCGCCTCGGTTAACCCCAAGGCGTTGAGGTCGGGGGTACGCGTCATGAGGCTGCCAAAATTGTCCACGACGGTCACGTGCTCAGGCGCCATGTACGGCACGCTAAACGACACCAAGTGCACAATGGCTTGCACCTGCTGCTCGGTGATCATGCGGCCCGGGTAGCGGGTAATCACCACCGAGGCTTTGGGGGGCGTTCGGTCGCGCACAAAAACGCTTTGCTTGGGCGTGGCCAAATGCACACGAGCGTGCCTAACACCCGCAATTTGCGCCACGCTGCGCGCGAGCTCTTGCTCCATCATGGCGTTGTAGCGTGCCTGCTCCATGAACTGGCTGGTGGTCATGGAGTTTTCAGTTGATAAGGCATCAAGGCCGCTTGGTAAATTCTTGGGTATACCTTGCCCGGCCAAATAAATTCTGGCCTGGTGGTATTGGTCTTGGGTGACCTTAAGCTGACCCGTTACCTCGTCCAGTTGAGGAGAAAACCCGCCTTGCTTAAGAGCGTCGTAGGCATTTTGTAAATCCGCCTCTTGCATGCCTGGCATCACGGCGCGGTACTGCGGCGCCTGCATCCAGCTGTAGGCCAACGCCAA
>RFXW01000105.1 GCA_009921245.1 Candidatus Fonsibacter lacus
CAAAGAATTTGGCATGTCCCCGTACGCGTGGGTGCTTGACCAGCGTCTTCGGTGGTCACATGCGCTACTTACCGAAGGTGAAGTCATCAGTGTCACTGAAGCCGCCCAAATGGTCGGGTTTGGACATTTGGGACGTTTCTCTCAAGCTTTTTCTAAGCGCTTTGGCGTGTTACCCTCGCAGGCACTCAGGCCCTGATCGTGACCATCCCGCGCGTTGCGCCTGTTGGGTGTGGCGGAGCGACGGTTTATTTGGAATTTGGTGTCGGGGTCCGCAAAGTTCCAATGACGAGGCAACCTAACTGTTCTGCTCTCTGTAGGTCTGCGCTGTTTAGCGATCTATCCAGAGAGCAGGGGTGTTATCCGATTTTGGAAAAAATATCTAATTCGTTAGCTATAAAAGGCTAAACATCGGAGATTTTCGTTTACAAGTAGTTGATCATTTGATAGAAGGAGCTAATGAGCTCGTCGTTCGTCCAGTTGTATCCGTTTGTGCGCGAGACCATGCGCGCCATGGGCCCTGTCTCGTCCGAAGATTTTCTTACGCTAATCCAGTCGACGCACCCGGCAATGGTCGATCTCCACTCGAGGTACCCGAGGCGCGAATTGGAGTGGTCTTGTTGCGGATTCTTAGATTCTGATTGCACGGTGATTGCGGGGATCCATACCCCACTCGAGGGGGCTGCGGATTGGAGTCAAAACATCACGTTTGAGTTTAGGTACGCGCCGGGCGTGGGCGTGTGGCATCAGGACGGAATGCAAATTACGACTCAAATGGATCAGGTGACTATGATGACGCAGGCCCCCAAGCGCGTGGTCACAGACTCTGTTCAAGCCATCGAAGTTTCGGTGCACGCGAGTAAGCTTATTGATGCTGCGCAGACTTTGATCGAAGGTTCAGGCCATGCGCTGCCGGCGTTACTCCCTACCGTCATGCCCATAAAAAGGAATCCTGTTGCTGAGCGAATCCATCGCCTATTTCCGTACAGCCTCATCGCCTTCTTGCAGGGGGAGGTGCCCAGGGTGCGCGTCAAGGAGATGGTGACTCGGTCGATGGCTGAACTATGGCTCTCCTCGGCGGGCATATTTGTTGGCGAGATGAGTAAGGCGTGGATGAGTAGGGGTCGGCTGGCCAATGCTTGTACCTTTATCTTGCAACATCTGCACGAAGAATTGACGCTGACCGACATTGAGCAGGCTGTCGGCGTCACGCCTCGAACCCTCCACAACGCTTTCATCAAAGAATTTGGCATGTCCCCGTACGCGTGGGTGCTTGACCAGCGTCTTCGGTGGTCTCACGCACTACTCACCCACGGTGAGGTCACCAGTGTCACCGAAGCCGCCCAAACTGTCGGGTTTGGACACATGGGACGTTTTTCTCAAGCTTTTTCTAAGCGCTTTGGCGTGTTACCCTCGCAGGCATTCAGGCCTTGATACTTAACCTGCGGAGAAAACAATGAGCTTGGTCGGTGTCTGGCGATTGATTCATACCGAAGCCGTTGACGCTAACGGGACTCGCTTAACTCCGCCCTACGGTGGTGACCAGGCCATGGGCTTGATCAGTTTTTCAGACAGTGGGCGCATGGCCTGTGTGTTGTGCGACAGCAGTGCCGCTGTGGCAACCAACATGCTGCGCGAGTACGTGTCTTATTGCGGCGCTTATGTGGTGGACGGCGATCGGTTGATTACCAAGGTCGATGCCGCCTCGCGCCCAGATTGGATGGGTACCGAGCAAATTCGCACGTGGTCTTTGGCGGGTGACATCTTAGAGCTCAGACCCCCACTGAGGGCCTACGCCGCCGCGCCCGAGCAGCGGCTTTTGCGTTGGCAGCGTGTGGGCGGCCTATAACCGCCCCAGCTTTTCTTTGGCGCCCGCGTAAAGCACATCACGCATTGCACCCGATGCCTTGGCGTGGAAGGCAACGCAGACTGGGTCCATATCGAACCGGGGGCGAGGTGTATGCGCAAAGTGCCCATTCGCATCGGTGCCCCGCACCAGGGCGCCGCAGTCCCACTCGACCACTTGCTGCTGAGTATCGGGTGGCATAAAGTGCATGGACACACCCATCCGCCGGTCGTTGGATAGGTTGGGGCCCGACCCATGAGCCAGGCAGTAGTTGTGCAACGACATTTGACCAGCCCGAAGCGGCATACTCACAGCTTGCTTGGTATCTAGGTCCACAATGCGCTGCCCTCGGGTGAGCATATTGTTTTCATCGTAGGTGTCTTCGTGCTGGAGGTTGGCGCCTGTATGCGTGCGTGGAATAACCGACATGCACCCCGCCTGCTCGCTGGCGTCTGATATGGCAAACCAAGCGGTCACCACGCGCCGGCTTGATAAGCCCCAGTACGTGTTGTCTTGATGCCAGTCGACAAAACTTTTGGAGCCTGCCTCTTTAATCCAAAAAATCGTGCTCCAGCACATGATGTTGGGCCCGATGAGCGCCTCGATGGGGTCCAGCACCTCGGCGCTGTGAATCAAATCGTCCAGCCACTTAAACAACAAAAAGGCGCGACTTCTTTGATTGGCGTGCAAGGCGCCGCCCTGGGCCGCCTCGAACGCCTCAAGCTGCTGCCTAATGTGGCCAGCGGCGGCGGGCGACATCACATCAACTGCGCCGATATAGCCTTCGTGTTGGTACTGATGGACTGAGCTGGGCGATAGGGTAGCCATGGGATCTCCCAGTGGTGGCGGAATCACACCAGTATGCCAATTCGTGGCGTACTTGACCAGTTCTCATCCGCCTGATTGACCGCGCCTGCGAGACTTGGCAAAATGGGCGAAAATTCAAAGCTCTGAAACCAAATAACGCTTTTAACGGAGTCATCAATGAAAGTTTTTCGCGCAAGAGAAGAAGCCCTTCCTTCTGAGGAGCGTGGCGCCACCTTTACCGGTAAGGTGTGGGCCGACCCCGTGATGGCCGCCACCGATGGCGTGGGGATCAACAACGTATTTTTCTCGCCCGGGGCGCGTACCTTTTGGCATCAGCACGAGGTGGGGCAGGTGCTCAATGTGGTGGCCGGCAAAGGCTGGGTGTGCAAAGAGGGTGAGGCGCCGCGAGAGATTCGTACCGGCGATGTGGTGTGGATTGGCCCGGGCGAGCGCCACTGGCACGGCGCGGCCGACAGCAGCTACATGATTCACATGGCCACGTCGATTGGGCAAACCACCTGGGCTGAAGAAGTGTCTGAGGCCGATTACAACAAGCGCTAAGCCAACCACATGCGCACGCGTTTGGTGATCACAGGGCACAGCCGGGGCCTGGGTGCGGCCCTTGCGGCCGAGGCGCAACGTCGCGGCTTGGCGGTGTTGGGGGTGTCGCGGGGTGCCGGTGGGCTGCCTGCGGTGCAACCGGACGCAACCTTGGATTGGTCCGCACCAGCGTTGGCACGGGGGGCTGAGGTCAGGCTGGATTTGGCCGATCAATCGGCGCTGCAAACCTGGGTGCAAGGCGGCATGATGCATGCGTTTTTTCGCGGCAGCGAGCAGGCTTTGCTGATCAACAACGCCGGTTTGGTAAGCCCCATTGGCCCTGTGGGGCGCTTGGCGGTGGCCGATATCTTTAACAGCGTAAGCTTGAATGTAAGTGCCGCTTTGGCGTTGGCCAGTGCATGGGTGGAGCAAACCCAAGGGGTGGTAACCGATCGTCGACTGGTGCATGTCTCCAGTGGCGCCGCGCGCTCGCCTTATGCCGGGTGGAACGTGTACTGCGCCACCAAGGCGGCGCTGGATCATCACGCCCGGTGCGTTCAACTGGAGGCAGAGCAAACCCAAGCCGCGCGTGGCTTACGCGTATGCTCATTGGCGCCCGGCATCATCGACACCGACATGCAATCGCAGATACGGCAAAGCGATGAAGCAGACTTTCCGCTGCGGCAAAAGTTTGACCAGCTTAAAGCCTCGGGTGCGTTGTTGGCCGCGCCCGACGTGGCTTCGCGGCTGCTAGACTACTGCCTAAGCCAACGGTTTGGGCAGCAAGCGGTGGCGGATTTACGTGATGTGGAGGCGTAATGGGCGCATGGCGGAATGTGGCAACCATGGTGTGCCGTGGGTTGGTGGTAGGCCTAATGGCACTTGGTGTGGGTGCTGCCATGGCGGTTGAGGAGCCGCCCTATGAAGCGCTGATTCAAGACGCACCCTTCGAGTTAAGGCGCTACCCGAGTTTTGTGGTGGCCGAAACCAAAATAAATGGCGACTTTGACACCGCCAGCAGGCAGGGTTTTAGACGTATTGCCGGTTATATTTTTGGTGACAACCAAGGCGACGATGGGCAAAGCCGAAAAATTGCCATGACCGCGCCGGTGACGGTGCAACCCGCGGCCGATGGTTGGCGCTTGCATTTTGTTATGCCCAGTCAAGAGTCGCTCAACACCTTGCCCACGCCAGTCAGCGACGACGTGACGCTGCGCGAGGTGAGTGCCCACGATGTGGCAGCGGTTCGGTTCAGTGGCTTTACCACGCAGGCAGCCATTGCCGAGCACACCCAAAAGCTTAAAAACTGGATTCAGCAACAAGGCTTAGTAGAGCTTGGCCGTGAGCCACAGGTGGCGCGCTACGACGACCCCTTTACGTTGCCATGGCGGCGGCGCAATGAAATTTTGATCGAGGTCGCGCGGCGCTAGCCGTTGCCTTTGGGGTATAGCCCCAGCGTTTGCGCCTGCAATCGGGCCAGGCCCAACAGGCTGGCGGTAAACGGCGTGGCTTGGCCGGTGATTTGCCCCAGCTCGTACACGCTGGCAACCAAGGCGTCGAGTTCCACCGGACGTTGCGATTGCACATCTTGCAGCATCGATGTGGTGAACGCACCGAGTTTGCGTGTCATGGCGTGGCGGTCGTTGGGGTTTTGATCAATCGCAACGCCCAATTGTTGGCCAATGGCTTTGGCTTCTTGCATCACCGCCGATAAAAAGTCCACCACCAGCGGGTCGCTCATGATGCGATCGGTGGTGGCGCCGGTTAAGGCGCTGACGGGGTTAACCGTCATGTTGCCCCAAAGCTTGTACCAAATATCGCGTTGAATGCAGGTGCTGAGCGTGGCGTCAAAGCCGGCTTGCTCAAGCAGGGCGTGCAAAGCCTGTGCCCTGGCTGTGGGCTGCCCCGAAGGCTCGCCAACCAGCAGGCCTTGCCCAAACGCATGGCGCACCACACCGGGTGCGTCGGTGGAGCAACTGGCGTGCACCACACCGCCCAAAACGTGTTGACTCGGTAGGGCCTTGGCAATCGCGCCATCGGGGTCTACGCTGCGCAGCGGGGTGTTGGCGTAGGTGCCGCCAAAGCCCTGTAGGTACCACCACGGCACGCCATTCATGGCGGTGTAAACCACGGTGTCTGGCCTCAACAGCGGGGCCAGTGTTGGGGCTACGCTGGCCAGCCCGGTGGCTTTAACCGCAAGAATCACCAAGTCTTGTGGGCCCAGTTCGGCAGGGCTGGCACTGACCTGAATGCTTGCTTCTAAGTTGCCGGTGGCGCTGTGCAGACGCAGTGGGTGGGATTGCAACGCCATCAAGGTATTGCCGCGGGCTACGGCCGATACCTGCACGCCTTGAAGTTGTGCCAGCCGCGCCGCCATCCAGCCGCCAATGGCCCCCACACCCACCACACAAATACGCTTAAACATGCATGCCCTTAGTACTTGTAGCTGGGGTCAAGGCGTTCCACCTGCCGCACCAAGGCGTTAAACATCTCCGCGCCCGCTTCGCCCCGTGTGGGGTCAAATTGCAGGGCGTCGCGGGTGCAGCGTTCGGCTACAGCCTCGGGTACCGGCAGCGGCGCTCCCATGCTTTGCGTGGCCAGTTGAATTTCGCAGGCGCGTTGTAGGGTCCACAAAATAGCAAACGCCTGCGGCAAGGTGCCTGCCCACGACACCAAGCCGTGGTTTTTTAAAATCACAGCGCGTTTGTTGCCTATGCTTTGCAGCAAGCGCGGGCCTTCGTCGGCGTGCACGGTGATGCCTTCAAACTCATGGGTGGCGACCATGTTGTGCAATTGCGCCGAGTAAAAATTGCTTTGTGACAAACCGCTGGCCAAACTCGCCACCGCCACACCCGCGGTGGTGTGCGTGTGCATGATGGCGTGGGCCTCGGCAATACCCGCGTGCAAGGTGCTGTGCAAGATGTAGCCCGCCGGGTTGATGGGGTAAGCCGACGGGCTGAGCACATTGCCGGCGAGGTCGATTTTGACCAAGTTCGAGGCTGTGACCTCGGTGTAGTGCAGGCCAAATGGATTGATTAAAAACTGCATCTCGTCTGGTGCCACCGAGTCGGGCAGGCGCAGCGTGATGTGGTTGTA
>RFXW01000106.1 GCA_009921245.1 Candidatus Fonsibacter lacus
GCCATGGCGCTGGCCGATCTCATGGTGCTGATGAACAACGGCGTGATCGTGCAGCAAGGCCCACCCAACGAAATGTTCAATCGGCCGGTTAATGCCTTTGCTGCCAACTTCTTGGGCGGACACAACTTGTTTCAAGACGATAAGGGTCGCCGGTACGCTGTGCGCACCGATTTAACCCAGCTGATGCCCCAAGCCGCCCCCCCGGGCGCTGGTTTGCATACGCACCCTGTGGAAGTGGCGGCCGTGGAATACCAAGGCCCGTATGTGCTCGTGGGCGTTCACACGCGCGCGCCCGAGCGGTGCCTGACGCCGCAAGAGCAGCTCAAAGTCATGGTCTCAGAAGAGACTTTTACCCGGCATCGGTTCGTGGTTGGTGAGTCGGCCCAGTTGGGGTGGACCGCCGAGCAGGAACATGCGCTCAGTGATTGAGATTGGTTGCTTTGGTTGAAGCATTTTTTTGAAAGGTAAACCCCATGTCTAAAGACAACAAAAACGAGCAGTTTGCTCAAGACCGGCGCTCGGTCATTAAGGGAACGGCAGCCATCTTGGCCAGCGGCGTGTTCCCCGCGATCCACGCCCAAGAGCAAATCACCCTGAGGTACTTGGGTACCGCCGTGAACCAGGACAAGAAGATTGCCGAAAAGTTTAAACAAGACACCGGCATCAACATCCAGTACGTGGCCGTCACCACCGATGACGTCACCAAGCGCGCGGTGACCGCACCCAACAGCTTTGATTTGATTGACACCGAGTACTTCTCGCTCAAGAAAATCGTGCCCACAGGCAACCTAAAGGGTATTGACAGTCAGCGCATCAAAAACGCCGACAAAATCACCAGCATCTTCACGCAAGGCAAAACCCCCACGGGCAAGACCATTGGCGATCAAGGCACGGCACCCAAGAAGGTGATTTACCTCGAAGGCGAGCGTTCCAAGAAATTTGCCTCGGGTGCCACACGCTACATGTCGCTGATTCCTACGGTGTACAACGCCGACACGCTGGGCATTCGCCCCGACTTGATCAAGCGCCCCATTGGCTCGTGGGCCGAGCTGCTCAACCCCGAATTCAAGGGCAAGGCGTCGATCTTAAATATTCCGTCCATCGGCATCATGGACGCGGCCATGGTGGTCGAAGCCATGGGTATTTACAAGTACCCAGACAAAGGCAACATGACCAAGAAAGAAATTGACCTCACGATCAAAACGCTGATCGAGGCCAAGCGTCAAGGCCAATTCCGTAGCCTTTGGAAAGACTTCAACGAGTCCGTCAACCTCATGGCCTCGGGCGAGGTGGTGATTCAATCGATGTGGTCGCCTGCCGTAACGGCGGTGCGCACCAAGGGCATCCCTTGCGTGTATCAGCCGCTCAAAGAGGGTTACCGTGCGTGGGCCGCTGGCTTTGGTCTGCCAGCCACCTTGTCGGGCAAAAAGCTTGACGCCGCTTACGAGTTCATCAACTGGTTCCTCGACGGCTGGGCTGGCGCGTACCTTAACCGCCAAGGCTATTACAGCGCGGTGCTGGATACCGCCAAGTCGTCCATGGAGGCGTACGAGTGGGATTACTGGATGATGGGCAAGGCCGCGGCCAAGGACATCATGAGCCCCAACGGACAACTTTTGGCCAAGGCAGGCGAAGTGCGCGACGGCGGCAGCTACGAAGACCGCATGGGCGGCGTGGCCTGCTGGAACGCGGTGATGGACGAAAACAACTACATGGTCCGTAAGTGGAATGAGTTCGTCGCCGCCTAAGGCAACGCCAACTCAAGCCCTGGCGGCGCAAGTCCCTAAGTGGCTTGCGCCGCTTCAAGCCGCGCCCATGGCGTTGGTGTTTGTGGGCTTTTTTGTGGTTCCCTTGCTGCTCATCTTGATGGTGAGCACCTGGGACTACAACGAATATGAAATTTTGCCGGCCTTTACGCTGGCCAATTACGCCGCGCTGGTTGAGGGCTGCATGTCGCCCGACGGCACATGCGTGACGCTGCTCACGTATGTTTCAACCATCAAGTTCAGCCTAATCGTTTGGCTGGTGACCTTGGTGTTGGGCTTTGCGGTAGCCTATTACCTGGCGTTTTGCGTGCAAACGCTGCGCTGGCAAATCTTTTTGTTTGTGCTGTGCACGGTGCCGTTTTGGACCTCCAACGTCATTCGCATGATTGCCTGGATTCCTTTGTTGGGTCGCAACGGGCTGATCAACCAAACGCTGGTCAACCTTGGGCTGATCAATGAGCCCATTGAGTGGTTGCTGTTTTCAGAGTTTTCTGTGGTGCTGGCGTTTGTGCACCTCTACACCATGTTCATGATCGTGCCAATTTTTAACTCCATGGCACGCATTGATAAGCGCCTGCTTGAGGCCTCGCGCGACGCCGGCGCCAGTGGCTGGCAAACCTTGCTGTATGTGGTGATACCGCTGAGCAAAACGGGTATTGTGATTGGTTCAATCTTTGTGCTCACCATCGTCATGGGTGACTTTGTTACGGTGGGCGTCATGGGGGGTCAGCAAATTGCCTCGGTCGGCAAGATGATTCAAGTACAAACCTCCTATTTGCAGTTTCCTTTGGCGGCGGCCAATGCCATTGCGCTGCTGCTGATTGTGTTGATGATGATTTGGGCCTTAACCCGCGTTGTCGATATTCGCAAAGAGTTATAAAGCGCCGCGTGATGAATACCCACCGAAACCCATGGCTGACCTTTGTGTTTGTGGCCTTTGTGGTGTTTTTATACGGCCCCATGTTCGTGATTGTGCTGTTGTCGTTTCAAGGCCCTGGGGGTGGGCTCACGTTTCCGCTGACCGGCTTGTCGTTTACCTGGTACGCCGAATTGGCGCGCGGCTTGGGGGTGGTCGATATTGGTGCGGCATTGCGGCGCTCCCTGGGGTTGGGCCTGTTGGTCACGGTGCTCACGGTGGTTTTTTCGCTTATGGCGGGGCTGGCCTATCGCAAGCGGCTGCCCTTTGGCAACGCCTTGTTTTACGTGGCCGTGGCCAGCTTAATCATGCCGTCCATCATTGTGTCCCTGGGTATTGGCCTTGAATTTCGCCTGCTCGACAGTGGCCTGAAGTGGCTGCTGCAAAGCGTGGGGGCCGACGACTGGCTGGGCGGCTACACCACCGCCATGGGGTTGTGGACCTCGGCTTTGGGTGCGCACCTTACATGGACGCTGCCGTTTGGGTTGTTGATCATGTTTGCCGTTTTCAATCGCTTTGACAGCTCGGTTGAAGAAGCCGCCGCCGATTTGGGCGCTACCCGCATGCAAACCTTTCGCTATGTGTTGCTGCCGCTGGTGGCGCCGGCGTTGGTGGGGGTAGGCATGTTTGGTTTTACGCTCAGCTGGGATGAAATCGCCCGCACGTCGCAGGCGATCAGTGACGTCAACACCTTGCCGCTTGAGCTGCAAGGGCTAACCACCACGGTTACCACACCGGCCATTTACGCTTTGGCGACGGTCACCATGCTGGTGTCGTTTGTGGTTATGGGCGCCTCCCTTTGGTTGGGCGCCAAGCTGGCGGTGCGGCGGCGTGCACCGTCTGCCCATTAGGGGCGCGCGGTGGGCCAACGCACGCTGTTGTTGATCAACCCCAACACCTCGGGGCAGGTCACGGCCACGTTGCAGCGGGTGGTAGGCACCATTCTCGGCAACGATTGGCAGGTGGTGGCCCAAAGCGCGCCTTTTGGCGCGCCCTACATTGCTTGCGAGACCAGCTACGCTGTGGGCGCGCATGCGGTACTGGCGGTTTATCGCACGCAGATTGAGGCTGGCTTGCGGCCCGACGCCGTGTTGGTGGCGTGTTTTGGTGACCCGGGCGTGGCGGCCCTACAAACGCTTGCGCCCGTTCCGGTTTACGGGCTGGCCGAGGCGTCGATGCGGCATGTTAATGACCTTGGGCGTTTTGCGGTGGTCACCGGTGGCGCGGCATGGGGGCCCATGATTTGGCGTCTCGCGCGAGGTTTGGGCACCATGCCCGAGTTGATGGCGGTGCAAACGGTGAGCCTATCGGGCGCCGACATCATGCAGCAGCCGCAGCGCGCCACGGCACTGCTGGCCAGCGAGGTTGAGCGGGCGCAACAGGCGGGTGCCAGCCACGTGTTACTCGGCGGGGCGGGTTTGGCCGGCATGGCGCCGGCGCTGCAAGCCCAAGCCGGTGTACCGGTGCACGACAGCGTGGCAGTCAGTGCCCAAGTCATTGCTGCCCAATCGATCGCCCACGAAGCCGCCCAACCAGCGAATGCGCAGTGGTTACAGCCCTTGCAGTCGCTGCGGTGGTGGCCCGAGGAGGCGTTGACCACAACCTAAGGAGCGGGGTATGAGCGCGGGTTTTGACTTGATTGTGCGCAACGCCGACATTGCCACGGCAACCGATCGCTACCACGCCGACATCGGTGTAAGCAACGGCGTGATCACTGCCATTGCCGCATCGTTGTCGCCTCAGGACTTGGCCCCCGGGGGACGCTGCATCGACGCCCAAGGGCGCTTGGTCACGCCGGGCGGGGTTGACAGCCACTGCCACATCAGTCAGCCCATGACCGACGGCAGCGTATGCGCCGACGACTTTGCCAGCGGCAGCCGAAGCGCAGCAGCCGGCGGCACCACCACCTTTGTGCCGTTTGCACTGCAACAGCGCGGCCAAAGTTTGCGCGAGGCACTGGCGGCCTATCACCGCAGCGCCCATGGCCAGTCGGTGATTGATTACGCGTTTCACATGATTGTGAGCGACCCGACCGATGAGGTGATCGCCACCGAGTTTGATTGGCTGGTCACGCAAGGCGTCACCTCCATCAAGATTTACCTAACCTACGAAGACCTCAAGCTCAGCGACCGACAAATCTTACGCGTGCTGGCCGCGGCCAAGCGCACCGGCATCATGACCATGGTGCACGCCGAAAACTTTGATTGCATTGAGTGGTTAACCGAGCAGTTGCTGGCCGCTGGCATCACCGAGCCTCTTGGCCACGCCATGTCGCGCCCGGCGGCGGTGGAGCGCGAGGCCACGCACCGCGCCATCAGCTTGGCCGAGGTGATGCGCGTGCCGATTTTGCTGGTGCACGTCAGCGCCGCCGACGCCATTGAACAAATTCGCTGGGCGCACGGGCGCGGGTTGCGCATTTATGGCGAAACCTGCCCGCAGTATTTGTTTTTAACCGAAGACGACTTGGCGCTCGACGCCGGCGGTGCGCGCTGCATTTGCAGCCCGCCGCCACGCGACCAAGCGAACCAGCAGTTGGTGTGGGATGGCTTGGCCAATGGCGCCTTTGAGGTGTTGTCCAGTGATCATGCGCCGTTTCGATCGGGGGCCGATGGCAAGGCGGTGGCTGGGCCACACGCGGGCTTTCATCAAGTCCCCAACGGCATCCCTGGGCTTGAAACCCGACTGGCGTTGCTGATGAGCGAAGGCGTTAACGCGGGGCGAATCGACATCCACCGCTTTGTTGCCTTAACGTCAACCCAGGCAGCCAAACTCTACGGCTTGCACCCGCGCAAAGGCACGCTGGCGGTGGGCAGCGATGCCGACATGGTGGTGTGGCACGACGCGGTGGACTTTACGTTAACCAACGCCATGTTGCATCACGCCGTGGATTACACACCTTACGAGGGCATGCGCCTGACGGCGTGGCCGGCTCTTACGCTGGCGCGTGGTGAGGTGGTGTGGCAGGGCGAGCCCGGGCAGGGCGAGGTGTGCGATCGTGTGGGGCGAGGCCAGTTTGTCTCGGCCGCGTTGTCACCCATGGCGCAGATACCCCGTCGCCCCGGCGCGCGCCACCACTGGCTGCCCAAAGGCTGACGGCGCCCAAGCTTAAACGTCGAGGTTGGTGGCGCGCAGCGCGTTGCCTTCAATAAAGTGGCGCCTGGGCTCCACCTCGTCACCCATGAGCATGGTGAACACTTTGTCGGCCTCGATCGCGTCTTCAATACGCACCTGCAACAAACGGCGCACGCTGGGGTCCATGGTGGTTTCCCACAATTGCTCCGGGTTCATTTCGCCCAAGCCCTTGTAGCGTTGGCGTGCCACGCCCCCTTGCGCTTGTTGCAGCAACCACTGCATGGCTTCGTGAAAACTTGCCACTGGCGCCGACTTGGCTTTGTCGCCTTCGCCCCGCATCACCTGGGCCGACTCGCCAAGCAGCCCCAGCAAGCGTGTGGCGGCTTGTTGCAAGCGCGCGTAGTCTGCGCCGTGGACAAAGTCTTGGGTAATGACGCTGCTGCGAACGTTGCCGTGGTGTTGCCGCTCAATACGCAACAGCGGCTGGTCCAGCCGCGCATCAAACGCGGCGTGCACCGTGGCTTG
>RFXW01000107.1 GCA_009921245.1 Candidatus Fonsibacter lacus
CACTACGCCCAAGCGCGCGACTACCCAGCGGTAAAAGGCCCCAGTTACCTTAGCGCGCATCTGCGTTTTGGAACGGTATCGGTGCGTGAGCTGCTACGCCGTGCCTGGCCCGGCCACCACGCCGGCGAGACCGGGCCCAGTACCTGGTTGTCGGAGCTGGTGTGGCGCGATTTTTATCATCAAATCTTGCACCACCACCCACATGTGGTGGAGCGTGCTTTTAAACCCGTTTACGACCGCATCCAATGGGCCAAAGGCGCCACCGCCAAAGCCTGGTTTAAGGCTTGGTGCGAGGGCCGCACCGGCTACCCGCTGGTTGACGCCGCCATGCACCAACTCAACCAAACCGGCTACATGCACAATCGGTTGCGCATGGTGGTGGCCAGTTTTTTGTGCAAAGACTTGGGGTTGGACTGGCGCTGGGGAGAGGCCTACTTTGCCAAGCACCTGCTCGACTTTGACTTGGCGGCCAACAACGGCGGTTGGCAATGGGCCAGCTCAAGCGGTTGCGACGCTCAGCCCTACTTTCGGATTTTCAACCCTGTTAGCCAAAGCCAAAAATTTGATCCACAAGGCAAATTCATTCGGCGGTACCTGCCGCAACTTGCGGGTCTGCCCGATGCCGCGATTCACGCCCCGTGGCTGGCCAAGCCGGTGGATTTGGCCAGCGCAGGCATCAGCCTAGGCACGCACTACCCTGAGCCGCTGGTGGACCATGCCCAAGCCCGGGCCACGACGCTGGCGCGCTATGCAGTGGTTAAGAAAGACCCATCGTAGTGCCAGGGCGGGCCGTGGCAGGGCCGCACTTTGCCCTAGATTTGCACCATTTCAAAATCTTCTTTGCGCGCGCCGCATTCGGGACAGACCCAATTCATGGGTACATCGGCCCAACGCGTGCCCGGGGCAATGCCATCGTCTGGCGCGCCTTGGGCTTCGTCGTAGATCCAGCCGCATATGAGACACATCCAGGTTTGGTTGGCTTCACTCATGGGTTTCGCAATACAAGTGTTGATGCATAGAATGATTGTTATTCTAGACCCCGCATGACCCAGCCCACCGCCTCCACCCTCACCACCGACGACAGCGACACCCCATGCTGCGTCATGAGCTTTAACGTCAGCGACCCCACCGGGGCCACCGGCATCAGCGCCGACGCGCTGGCCATGGCGTCAGCCGCTGCCTACGCGCTGCCGGTGGTGACCTCGGTGCTGATGCGCGACACCCTGGACGTACACGACCACCACGCACTGGACGCCGAGCTCATTGCCGAGCAAGCGCGTCGCTTGCTTGAGGACGTGACGGTTCAAGCCTTTAAGGTGGGGTTTTTGGGCAGCACCGAAAACGTCAGCGCCGTGGCCGAGGTGCTCAACGACTACAGCGACGTGCCGGTGATTGCCTACATGCCCGACGTGTCGTGGATGAACGACCTAGAAATCGACCAGTACCTGGACGCGTTTGGCGAATTGGTGCTGCCACAAACGGCGGTGCTGGTGGGCAATCTTGGCACGCTGGCGCGCTGGCTGCTGCCCGACTGGAGCCGCGAGCACTCGCCCGGGCCACGCGACGTGGCGCGCGCAGCGGCCGAGCTGGGGGTGAGCTTTACGTTGGTCACGGGCATGCCGAGCCACGAACAGTGGCTAGAGAACCACTTGGCTTCGCCCGACACCATTCTTACCAGCGCCCGTTTTGAGCGCTTTGAGGCGCGCTTTATTGGGGCCGGCGACACGCTGGCGGCCACACTCACGGCGCTGCTGGCGGCTGGGGCCGATTTGCAAACCGCCGCGTCTGAAGCGCTGCAATACCTCGACCAAGCGTTGGACGCAGGTTTTCAGCCGGGCATGGGCCAGGCCGTACCAGACCGCCTGTTTTGGGCCGAGGCCGCCCCTGAAGACAATCTCGACAGTGGCCCCGATGCCGACCCTGAGCCCACCCAACGTGCCTTGGGTGATTTTCCGCTGGACCCTACCCGACACTGACCCACCATGACGCGTAACCAAGACCTTTTTACCCGCTCGCAACAACGCATCCCTGGCGGCGTGAATTCGCCTGTGCGCGCTTTTAAAGCCGTGGGTGGTACGCCGCGCTTCATCAGCCGCGCGCAAGGGGCCTACATGTTTGACGCCGATGGCCAGCGCTACATCGACTACATCAACTCATGGGGCCCCATGATTCTTGGCCATGGCCACCCCGACGTCATGGCTGCGGTGCACGACGCCATGGCACAAGGTTTGTCTTTTGGCGCGCCCACCGAACGCGAAATCGAGTTGGTTGAGGCCATTGCCGCCCACTTGCCTTCGGTGGAGATGGCGCGCTTGGTAAGTTCGGGCACCGAGGCCGGTATGAGCGCGTTGCGCTTGGCACGCGGCGCCACAGGCCGACAAAAAATCATTAAGTTCGAAGGCTGCTACCACGGCCATGCCGACGCGCTGCTGGTCAAGGCTGGGTCTGGACTGGCCACGTTTGGCAACCCGACCAGCGCCGGCGTACCGCCCGAGGTGGTGAAAGACACGCTGGTGTTGCCCTACAACGATGTTGCAGCGCTTGAACAAGCGTTTGACCAGCATGGCAGCGCCCTGGCCTGCGTCATGCTTGAGCCCATTGCCGGCAACATGAACTTTGTGCGTGCCAGCCTGCCCTTTATGCAGCGCTGCCGCGAACTGTGTACGCAACACGGTGCGCTGCTTGTGTTGGACGAGGTGATGTCGGGCTTTCGCGTCAACTTGGGCAGTGCGCAAGCCTTGTACGCGCAACACATACCTGGCTTTGCGCCCGATCTCACGGTGCTGGGCAAGGTCATTGGTGGCGGCATGCCTCTGGCGGCGTTTGGTGGGCGACGCGACGTTATGGAACACCTGGCACCGCTGGGGCCGGTGTACCAAGCGGGTACGCTCAGCGGCAACCCGGTGGCCACCGCCTGCGGCTTGGCCACTTTGCGCGCCATCGCCCAGCCCGGATTTTTCACTGACCTCAGCGCGCGCACCCAGCGCTTGGTGCAAGGCTTGGTGCAAGCCGGTCAAGATGCAGGCGTGGCCATGTGCGGCGACAGCGAAGGCGGCATGTTTGGCTTCTTTTTGCTGCCGTCGCTGCCGCAAAACTACCAACAGGTGATGCAAAGCGACGGCGCGCGCTTTAATGCGTTCTTTCACGCCATGCTCGAGCGCGGCGTGTATTTTGCGCCGGCGCTCTTTGAGGCGGGGTTTGTCAGTGGCGCGCACAGCGATGCCGACATCGACGCCACCATTGCCGCGGCACGCGAGGCTTTGGGCGCCGCCTAAGCCAGCCGCCTAGTGGCGGAAGTGACGCACGCCGGTGAACACCATGGCCACGCCGTGTGCGTCGGCGGCATCGATCACTTCTTGATCACGCATGGAGCCGCCGGGCTGAATCACGGCCCGCGCGCCAGCGGCAACAACCACGTCCAGTCCGTCCCGAAACGGAAAAAACGCGTCACTGGCGACCACCGTTTGTTGCAAACTTAGGCCGGCGTGTTCGGCCTTGATGCCGGCGATACGGGCAGAATCCAAGCGGCTCATTTGGCCAGCGCCAACGCCCATGGTCATGCCGTTGGCACAAAAAACAATGGCGTTGGACTTTACGTATTTCGCCACGCGCCACGCAAACAGCATGTCTTGACACTGCTCGGGGGTGGGCTGGGTGCGGGTGACCACCTGCCAGTGCGCCGACTGCAAGCGGTGGGTATCGGCACTTTGCAGCAACACGCCGGATTCAATGCGTTTGATCTCGAGCAAGTTGGCTGAATCGCTCCACGCGGTGGCACCGCCCTCGGGCAAGTCAATGGCCAATACCCGCACGTTGGGCTTGGCTGCCAGCACCTGCAACGCCTCAGCGGTGTAGCGTGGCGCCATAAGCACCTCAACAAACTGCTGCGACACGGCTTCGGCCACGCCGCGGTCCACCGTTTGGTTGAACGCAATGATGCCGCCAAAGGCGCTGGTGGGGTCGGTTTGAAAGGCCTTGCGGTAGGCCTGCAGCGGGTCGGGCGCCACCGCCACGCCACAGGGGTTGGCGTGTTTCACAATCACACAGGCGGCTTCATCAAAACTCTTGACACACGCCCAAGCCGCGTCGGCGTCGGCCAAGTTGTTGTATGAAAGCGGTTTGCCTTGCAACGACTGCGCGGTGACCAGTGCGCCCAGCTTGGGCTGCGCGTCACGGTACAAGGCGGCGTTTTGATGCGGGTTTTCGCCGTAGCGCAGGTCTTGCACTTTCACGTAACGCGGGTTGAACTGCCCTGGGTAGGGCAAACGCACGGGCTGGCCCTGCAGACCTTGGCTGGCGTCGATGGAAGACAAATAATCGCTGATGGCACCGTCGTACTGGCTGATGCGGTTAAACGCCGCCACCGCCAGCGCAAAGCGTGTGTTTAGGCTGACTTGGCCTTGCGCGCGCCACTCGGCCAGCAGACCGGCATACTGCGCGGGGTCGGTGAGCACTGCAACATCGCGCCAATTTTTGGCCGCGCTGCGCACCATGGCCGGGCCACCGATGTCGATGTTTTCAATCGCGTCTTCCAGCGTGCAGTTGGGGCTTGCCACCGTGGCTTCGAACGGGTAAAGGTTCACCACCAACACGTCGATGGTGTCAATGCCCTGCTCGGCCAAGGCCTGCATGTGGGCGGGTACATCGCGCCGCGCCAGCAAACCGCCGTGCACGTTGGGATGCAGCGTTTTCACGCGGCCATCGAGCATTTCGGCAAAACCCGTGCATTCGGCCACCTCGGTCACGGGCAGGCCAGCCTCGGTCAGCAGGCGTGCGGTACCGCCGGTGGAGATCAGGCGCACGCCGAGCGCGTGCAAACCTTGGGCCAGTTCGAGTACGCCGGTTTTGTCGGATACAGAAATCAATGCTTGCATGGCAGATACGCGCCGCGCATGGGCGCTAAGAAGTTAGTTGATGATGGCGTAACTTTTTACGCAAGGTGTTGCGGTTCATGCCCAGCCATGCGGCGGCCAAGCTTTGGTTGTGTCCGGTGCGTTGCATCACCACCTCAAGCAGGGCGCGCTCGGCGGCGTCAAGAAACATGCGGTGCATGTCCAAGGGGTGATTGCCTTGCAAATCGTCCAGGTAGCGGGTGGCGCTGCGCTTGACTTGCTGGGCAATGGCGCGTCGGCTCATGCGGCCAATGGCAAGGGCTGGGCCCAGCGCTCAAAGTGGTCGGCCAGCGCCTGCAATTGGGCGTTGGCGCTTTCGAGTTGATTAAAGGCGCGGCGCAGGGCGTCGCCGTTGGGCAGGTTGCGGGCGTACCAGCCGATGTGCTTGCGTGCACTGCGCACACCAGCGTACTCGCCGTAAAGGGCGTAGTGGTCTTGCAGGTGCTCGGTCATCCAGTGCTGCAACTCCTGCGCCGTGGGCGGCGCCAGTGTTTGACCGGTTAGCAGGTGATGCTGAATCTCGCGAAACAACCAAGGCCGGCCTTGTGCCGCGCGCCCAATCATGACGGCATCGGCGCCGGTGGCCCGCAGCACCGCCTGCGCCGCTTGCGGGCTGTCGATGTCGCCATTGGCCACCACCGGCACGCTAACCTCAGCCTTGATGGCGGCCACCGTGAGGTGCTCGGCGTGGCCTGCGTATCCCTGGGTTCGGGTGCGGCCGTGCACGGTCAACATGGCGACCCCGGCTTGCGCCGCGGCGCGCGCCAGCACCGGGGCGTTGCGCACGCTGTCGCACCAGCCGGTGCGCATTTTTAGCGTAACCGGCACGCCGTGCGGCTGACACGCCGCCACCACCGCCTCCACAATGGCGAGCGCCAACGCCTCGTTTTGCATCAAGGCCGAACCGGCCCATGCCTTGCACACTTTTTTGGCGGGGCAGCCCATGTTGATGTCAATGATTTGCGCGCCGCGGTCGATGTTGTACCTTGCCGCGTCGGCCATCATGGCGGGTTCGGTGCCTGCAATTTGTACGGCAATGGGGGCGGTTTCCCCGTCGTGGTTTAGGCGCCGTGAAGTTTTTAGGCTGTCGCGTAGCTCGGGGCGCGAGGTCACCATTTCACTGACCGCATAACCCGCACCCAAACGCTTGCACAACATACGAAACGGGCGATCGGTCACGCCCGCCATGGGTGCGACCATGAGCGCGTTGGGTAAGGTGTAAGGGCCGATTTGCATGTGCAGCGCAGGCCGCCTTGGCGCACGACCCATGCGGGATTTTAGTCGCCCTATACTGGCGCGCCATGGACGCTTGGTGGACTGAACTGCTTGCTTGGCTCAGCCTGCCCCA
>RFXW01000108.1 GCA_009921245.1 Candidatus Fonsibacter lacus
TGCCAAGAATAAACACCAGCACGTTCACGAAAATCAAGAAGCCCAAGTTGCCTCCCGGCAACTGAGCGAACAGATGTTCAACCCAAATATGCCCATCGGCAGCGTTGAAAGTGAAGCTAAAGACCGTGGAGCCAATTAGGATGAACATCACAAAGATTGACAGCCGCGTGGTTTTTTCTAGCGCATTTTTAACGATGGCAAGGTTCAGTCGACCACGCAAGCCAGCCATGACAAACGCACCCACCGCCCCCATGGACCCGCCTTCGGTGGGCGTGGCAATACCCAAAAAGATGGTGCCCAACACCAAGAAAATCAAAATCAGCGGCGGAATCAACACAAAGGTTACCTGCTCACACAACCGCGACAGCAAGCGTATACGTAACACGCGATTCAGCACCGCTGCAATCAGGGCAAAAACGGTACCCAGCGTCACCGACATAATGAACCGCTCGTCACCCGGCGCCACGCCGGTGCGGCCTAACCACTGGTTCATGTAAACGTCGTGCACGGTTGACCACCCAAAGCCAACGGCCACACTCAGCGCCAGCAGTATCACCAACGATTTGTGTCCAGACGAGCCATTGGGCTCGGTATAAATGCGCGCCTCTTTGGGCAGCGCCGGCATCCAATCGGGCTTGATGATGGCCACTGCAAAAATAAACACCAAATACAAGCCCACCAACATCAAGCCAGGATACAAAGCGCCCTGGTACATATCGCCCACCGAGCGGCCCAACTGGTCGGCCAGCACGATCAACACCAAAGACGGCGGCAGTGCCTGCGCCAAGGTGCCCGAGGCGTTGATGGTGCCCGTAGCAATGGCGCGGTTGTAGCCATAACGCAGCATGATGGGCAAAGAAATCAAGCCCATGGAGATCACGGCCGCGGCAACCACCCCGGTGGTTGCCGCCAACAAGGCCCCCACCAGCACCACCGCCACCGCCAAGCCCCCACGCACCGGGCCAAACACTTGGGCCACGGTTTCCAGCAGCTCCTCGGCCATACGGCTGCGCTCAAGAATAATGCCCATGAGGGTAAAAAATGGAATGGCCAGCAACGTCTCGTTGGACATGATGCCAAACACCCGCAACGGCAAGGCCTGAAACAACCCCGGCGGGAACAGGCCAATCTCCATGCCCAAAAAACCAAACGCCAAGCCAACCGCTGCCAGCGAGAAGGCAACCGGAAAGCCCATCAACAAAAAGCCCAGCAACCCGCCAAACAGGGCGGGTACAAAGTTGTCCGAAAGCAGCTCAATCATGCGTGTCTCCGTGGCTGGTCTTTAGTAGTCGCTGTCGTTGTCGCGATGCGCCAGCGCGTCGGGGCCATCGTTGTACAAATAGTGCAAGCGCTTGATCAACTCCGACACACCCTGCAGCAGTAAAAACGCAAAACCAACCGGTATCAGCGCATAAACCGGCCAGCGAATCAAGCCGCCGGGATTAAAAGAGGTTTCACCCGACGTGTAGGCCTGCACCAAAAGCGGCCATCCCATGCCGATCATCATGATGCACAGGGGAAACAAAAACACCACAATACCGATCACGTCAATCCAGTTGCGCGTGCGCTGGGCGAAGCGCTGCGCCACCGCATCGATGCGCACGTGGGCATTTTGCAAAAAGCCATAACCGCCGCCCAGCATAAAAACCGCGGCATACAAATACCACTGAGACTCGAGCAAAGCGTTGCTACCTTCGTTAAACGCGTAGCGGGCAATGGCGTTAACAAAACATAGCACCGTTGACGCCAACACCATCACCAGCCCCAACTGGCCTACAAAATAATTGACGCGGTCAATGCCGCGCGACAGAGGAATAAAGCGTTGCATGATGGCCCCTTGTCATACGTCAACTGGATTTTATAAGCCCTTAGAAAACAACCCCGCCGCAGCGGGGTTGTTTTACCAGGCCATACGACCGATGTGCCTTACAGGTCGGCCGTTTGCATGTAACGCGCAAAGGTTCCTTCAGTGAGGCGGTGCCACTGGTTGATACCCTTTTGGAACGCGCTGTAGTCGGCGTAGATCTTCTTCCAGTCGGCGTTCTCGTCGCTCAAACGGGCGTAGTCTTTCTTGGCTGCCGCAAAGGCTGTATCCATGACCGACTTGGGCAACTGCTTGAGGATGGTGCCGCCAGCCAAAATTTGAGCCAGCGCCGCCGGGTTGCGTGCGTCGTACTTGGCGACCATGTTGAGCAACGCCTGTGAGCAGGCCGCACGCAAGATCGCTTGGTACTCTTTGGAGAGCTTGTTGAACGCGTCTTTGTTGGCGAACAGATCGATCTCTGGACCGCCTTCCCACCAGCCGGGGTAGTAGTAGAACTTGGCCACTTTGTTAAAGCCCAGCTTGAGGTCGTCGTACGGACCAACCCACTCGCAGGCGTCGATGGTGCCTTTTTCCAGCGCCTGGTAGATTTCACCGCCAGGAATGTTTTGGGGGTTGGCACCAATGGCCTTCATGATGGTGCCGCCAAAGCCACCAATACGCATCTTCAGACCTTTAATGTCGTCCATGCTGTTGATTTCTTTGTTGTACCAGCCACCCATTTGCGCCCCGGTGTTACCGGCTGGGAAGTTCACGATGTTGTAGTTGTCGTAGAACTCTTGCATCAGCTTGCCGCCGTTGCCCTGCATCATCCAGGCCGAACGCTGGCGCGCGGTCATGCCAAAAGGAATTGCGCAACCAAGGGCAAACGCCGGGCTTTTACCGAAGAAGTAGTAAGGCGCCGTCACACAGCACTCAACCGTGCCTTGCTGCACACCGTCAACCACGCCAAACGCGGGCATCAGCTCGCCAGCCGCGTGCGGGGTGATGGTGAACCGGCCACCGGTGGCAGCCGTGACGTATTCGGCAATATCGTCGGCCACGCCATACAGGGTGTCGAGCGACTTGGGAAAGCTCGAGGCCAGACGCCAGCGAACGGTCTCGCCCCCGGTTTGTACCGCGGGCGCAGCGGGTGCTTTGGCTTCTTCTTTGCCGCAAGCCGCCAGCAGGCCGGCAGCACCCACCGCTCCAGCGGTGGCAATAATCGAACGACGATCCATGAATTAACTCCTCAAGTCAGAGATAACAATAAGAGGTCGAATGATAGGGCAGGAATGGCCCCAGATTGGGGCGCATCCACATGAGGATTTCCCGAACTAGGGTTTACCCTTGGTTCACGCGGCGGCCTGCGCTGGGCCTGGCGCAAACTGCGCAAAGCGCTCGCCAATTTGGCGTCCAATCCCTTGCGCGTCCAGGCCAATTTGCGCCAACAACTTACCGGGGTCGCCGTGTTCAATAAAGCGGTCGGGCAAGCCCAACTGCAGCACCGGTGTGGCAATGCCGTGGGCTTGCAACAACTCGAGCACAGCCGAGCCAGCGCCGCCGGCGATCACGCCCTCTTCTAACGTTACAAGCGCCTGATGCGAGCGTGCCGCTTGCAACACCAAGTCTTCGTCCAGGGGCTTAACCCAGCGCATATCGGCCAACGACCAGTTGCCGGCCTCGGCCAGTGGCTTGACCACATGCAGCAGCGTGCCAAACGCCAGCACCGCCAAGCCGCTGCCTTGACGCCGCCACACGCCTTTGCCGTAGGGCAACGCGGTGAGGTCGGCGCCAGCCTTTACGCCCGTGCCACTGCCCCGCGGATAACGCACGGCCACCGGGTTGTCTTGCGCGTAGGCGCTGCACAGCAGTTGGCGGCACTCGCGCTCGTCCGACGGACAAGCCAGTCCCATGTTGGGCAAACAACGCACATAAGGTATGTCAAACGCACCGGCGTGGGTCGCGCCGTCGGCGCCCACAATGCCGGCGCGGTCCAAGGCAAACACCACCGGCAAGTTCTGCAGCGCCACGTCGTGAATAAGTTGGTCGTAGCCGCGCTGCAAAAACGTGCTGTAAATCGCCACCACCGGCTTGAGCCCTTCACACGCCATACCGCCGGCAAAGGTGACCGCGTGTTGCTCGGCAATGCCCACGTCGTGGTAGCGGCCAGGGAATCGGTTGGCAAACTCCACCATGCCCGAACCTTCGCGCATGGCGGGGGTGATACCCACCAAGCGCGGGTCGGCCTCGGCTTGATCGCAAAGCCATTGGCCAAACACATGCGAGAAGGTGGGCTTGGCCGGCTGCGCCGGCGGTTTAAGGCCAACGGCGGGGTCGAACTTGCCGGGCCCGTGGTAGGCGATGGGGTCGGCCTCGGCCTTGTCGTAGCCCGCCCCTTTACGCGTCACCACGTGCAAGAACTGCGGCCCTTCCAGGTGACGCAGGTTTTCTAGCGTGGGAATGAGCGACTCGAGGTCGTGCCCATCAATCGGCCCGATGTAGTTGAAGCCAAATTTTTCAAACAAGGTGGCAGGCACCACCAAGCCCTTGGCCTGTTCCTCAAAACGCTTGGCCAGTTCAAACAACGGCGGCGCATTTTTTAACACCCGCTTGCCCACGTCTTTGGCGGCCGCGTAAAACCGGCCGCTCATGAGTTGCGCCAGGTAGCGGTTTAAAGCACCCACCGGCGGCGAGATCGACATGTCGTTGTCGTTTAACACCACCAACAACCGGGCATCGAGCACACCGGCGTTGTTCATGGCCTCAAACGCCATGCCAGCCGACATGGCGCCGTCGCCAATGATGGCCACGCAGTGGCGGTCGTCGCCCTTTTGTGCTGCAGCCACGGCCATTCCCAAAGCCGCCGAGATGGAGGTGGACGAGTGCGCCGTGCCAAAGGTGTCGTAAGGGCTTTCGCTGCGCACCGGAAAACCGCTGATCCCGCCGAGCTGGCGCAGGGTGTCCATGCGATCGCGGCGCCCGGTAAGGATTTTGTGCGGATAGGTTTGGTGCCCCACGTCCCACACCAAACGATCGCGCGGTGTATTGAACACGTAGTGCAATGCAATCGTTAGCTCCACCGTGCCCAGGTTGGAACTTAAATGCCCGCCGGTGGAGGCCACGCTGTGCAACAAATAGTCGCGCAGTTCGTTGGCCAATGCAGGCAGTTGCTCGCGCCGCAGTTGGCGCAGGTCGGAGGGGTCGTTGATGGTTTGGAGCAGTTGGGCCATGGTGTGCAATGCTATCAATGTTGGCGCTGCGTGACCCACTGCGTCAAGGCCTCGAGCGCCTGTGGCGCTCGGCAGGCGCTGTCGGCCAGGGCGTTTTGAGCTTGTAAGGCAACGTCTTGCGCGTATTGCTGGGCCTGCGCCAGGCCCATGAGCGACACGTAAGTGGGTTTGTTGTTTTGCTGGTCTTTGCCTGCGGTTTTGCCCAGCGTGGCGGTGTCGGCGGTAACGTCAAGCACGTCGTCTACCACCTGAAAGGCCAAGCCCAAGCATTGTCCAAAACGCGACAAATGCGTTAGCTGGTTGGCGCTGGCGCCGCCAGCGATGGCGCCCAGCATGACGCTGGCGTGCAGCAACGCGCCGGTTTTTAAGGCGTGCATGTTTTCTAGGGCGGGCTGGGTCATGGCTTGCCCAACGTGGGCCAAATCAATCGCCTGTCCACCGCACATGCCGGCCGCCCCCGAGGCCGTTGCCAACCTTTGTACCCATTGCAACTGGGTGGACGCAGGCCAGCTGGCATCGGCGTTGGACAGCAATTCAAACGCCAGGGTTTGCAGCGCATCGCCGGCCAGCAGCGCCACCGCTTCGCCGTACTTAACATGCACCGTGGGCAGTCCGCGCCGCAGCACGTCGTTGTCCATGCAAGGCATGTCGTCGTGCACCAAGGAATACGCGTGGATCAATTCGACCGCCACCGCGCAACGCAGCAGCCCATCGCGCCGCGCCGGCGCCGCTGCCAGCGTGTTGCCGCTGACCGCTTCAGCCGTGGCCAACACCAGCAGCGGCCGCAGCCGCTTGCCGCCGCCCAGCACCGCGTGTTGCATGGCCTGACCCAATTCGCCGGTGGCGGCACCCGTTACCCAATGGTTGAGGGCCTGCTCCACCTCAGGCGTGTGGCGGCGCGCCCACTCCGGCGTGGAGGCCGCGCCACTCATGCGGTGTCGTCCGGGCCTTGCCCCTCGGCTTGATCTTTGAGCACCTCAACTTGGTTTTCCAGTTGGGTGAGTCGCTCACGACAAAAGCCCAGTAGGTCGGCGCCGCGCTGATGCTGCGCGAGCAGCTCTTCAAGTGGCATTTGCCCTGTTTCTAGGCTGCGCACCAACTGCTCCAATTCGGTCATGGCCGCCTCATAGCTCTCGGGCATGGCCTCAGGCGCGGCGGGTGGGGGAGCGGT
>RFXW01000109.1 GCA_009921245.1 Candidatus Fonsibacter lacus
ATGGGTACAGACGACGGCACCGCAAGCGCGGACACCCACAGCGCGCCCATCAGCCCCGCCGCCCCCAGCCTTGCACAATGCCCCACCCCAATCCGCGTCATGGCTTCACCGCCTGCGTTTGGCGCGGTGTGGCGCGACAGGCGCGGCCATTGGCGGTCCACAGCAAGCGCTCGGGCAAGATGCGACGCAACACACAGCCATCGGCGCGGCGTTGGCCCAGGCGCCACACCTGGGTTTGGCCATCCACCGCCAGCAACGCACGTTGAGGTTGTCCGCCAACGCCCACCCACCCGTGGTAGGTCCATGCCGCGTCGCCGTCTGGGGTGGCGCCAGAAGGCACGCTGAACAACACGGTCAAGCCCTGGCCCACCGCAGGCGACGGCGCGGCCTGGCTGGCCGCGGATGGCGCCGCCCACGCCAACTGCAGTTGCCATTGCAAGGCGTTGGCTTGGTCTGGGTTGGTCGCGTCAACCCGCATCGCCACCACCTCCACACCCGGGGCCAACGCCGCCAAACCGCGTACAAATTGTTGCCAGCCTTGCGCTGGGCCCAGCAACGTTACCTGCAACAACTCCGCAGCACCATCCAGCGGAGGCGTGCTTTGCGCCTGTTGCAGCGTCACCCCAGCGGTTTGCGCCAGTTGCAACAGCGGCGGCAGCATGGCCCACAGGTCGGTGGGCTGGGGTCGCGCGGACGGCGACGCCATGTGTGCAAGCTTGGGCCGCGCCGGCGCCCGCTGCCATTGCTGTCTAAGCTGCTCGCTTTGGGCCTGGGCAGTTTGCCCATCTTGCCACGTGGGCAACACCCACCACCACGCCACGGCGATGGCCAGCAACGCTGCGGCGACGTTGGCCGCCAGCAGCTGAAAAGACAAGGGTAATGCCAGCCAATCTTGCCAGTCACGCGTCCACCACGACGCCTGCCACATCACCGCCCCTCCTCGGGCAGCGATCCACGCTGTGCACGCAGCCGAAATTGCCAGGCGGCTTGCGGCGTCGGGCGCAGCACATGCACCAGCTTCAAGGGTTGGGCAAAACCGTTTGGCCACTGCACCGCGCGCACCCAATCGCGCACCCGCTGCGGCGAGCGGGTTTGGCCATCGAGTTCAAGCCAACCGCTTGCCATTCGCAGCTGTTGCAGCCCCACACCACTGGGTTGGGCGCGGGTCAAAGCGTCCAAGGCCAACAGCACATCCATCGCGGCCGTGCCCACCGCTGCCGGGGCGGGCGCGTGCGCCGTTGCGCCGCTTGCCTCCGGCGCACCCTGACGCGCTTGCCAGCGCCGCTGCCAATCTTGGTAGGTGGCCAAGGTGGCGTCGCGTTCATGCTCCACCCATACCCCTGCGATGGCCACTCCAGCAAGCCATAGAGCCATTGAGGTCAACCACACCACGGCGCCATGGCGCTGCAAGCGGCGCCGCGCTTGTTGCCGGTGCGGCAGCAGATTGGGCTCCCGCCATGCCGCCACCGCAGGGCGTTGCCACATCACGTGGGTACCTCGGCCCATGCCGCCAAGTCTTTGCCGCACAGGCTGGGGGGCGCGTGCTCAGCCAGGCAGCGCGAGGCCAGCGCCACTTCGGAAGGCGGCGCGTGCCCAGGTGTGGCTGGGCGCTCGCCAGCGCTTGGTTCGTCCCATTCGTCCAATACCCATACCGTTGTGGCCACCGCGCGCTTGGCCCATGCCACCGCCGGCGCGTTGCTTTCTGGCAACTGGGGCGCCGCCGTTCGCGCGTCCAGGTGAGACGCTTGCAAGCTGGCCTGCAGCCCCTCGTGGGTTACCCATAGCCATTGGGTGTGATTGGCCTGGCGCCACCGCACCGGCTGCCACGCGGCGTCCAATGCCGTGAGCCGCGTCAACCCCCGCGCCAAGGCAAACTCGGGTGCCTGCACACTGCGACACACCGCACCAACTTGTTGCAACGCCTGCTGCACCTGCTCGGCCAGCCACGCGTCCGCCCACCACACCGTAACGGGGCGGTCGTCGCCGTCACTGGGCGGCTCCGGCGGTTGGCAAAAGTCGAGCACCACGTCGTGCCCGGTTTGCAGCTGCAACGATTCCTCGAGGGTTGCGTGGGCTTGCATGGCGTCTTGCCACATGGGGACCGACGCGTGTTGTTGTTGCGTTGGCAGCACCACGTCAACACCACGCACCCGCTGGTTTTTGACCCAAGCCAGCATGGTCTCGACGCCCAAACCACTGGCCCACCGCAGCGCGCCTTGGTTACGCGCGCCGCGGGCGCAGGCAAACCACTGAGAGCCGGTGTCGCCATTTGGCCAAACCAGCGCCACCCGGCCGCGCCGGGGCCCCCACATGGGCATAACCTTCCCCTCCCTGATACGCTGGTTTTGTTATCGGTCGCTTATGTTTTTATAATACCTTTAACCGACGCGCATCCATGCCCAAGGCCCGCCCCAACCCTTCCTCCAAGCCCCACGCTGCCCCTACCGCCTCACGTTGGCCGGCGTGGATCCGCTGGCCTGTGATTGCCATGGCGCTGACCGTGGCACTGGGCCTGGCCGGGGCCCTGATTGGCAGCATGGCGCTGGTGCTGGCGTTGCCCAAACTGCCTACGGTGGAGAGCGCCGAAACCTACCAACCCAAACTGCCGCTGCGCATTTACAGTGCCGAGCGTGTGTTACTTGGTGAGTTTGGCGCGGAGCGGCGGGTTTACACCACCATTGACCAAACCCCAGACATGATGATTCAGGCGGTGCTTGCCGCCGAGGACGCCAACTTTTTTCAGCATCGCGGCGTGGACCTCAAAAGCTTGGCGCGCGCGGCGTTGGCCAACCTCAGCCGAGCCAAAAGCCAGGGCGGATCCACCATCAGCATGCAGGTGGCGCGCAACATGTACCTCAGCGCCGAAAAAACGTACATCCGCAAGTTTTATGAGGTGCTGTTAACGCTCAAACTTGAGTTGCAACTGTCCAAAGAGCAAATCCTAGAGATCTACATGAACCAGATTTATCTGGGCCAGCGCGCGTACGGCTTTGCGGCCGCGGCCCAGACATACTTTGGAAAATCTCTCAAAGACATCACCTTGGCCGAAGCGGCCATGCTGGCCGGCCTACCCAAGGCACCGTCGGCGTACAACCCGGTGCGCAACTTTGCCCGTGCCACGCTGCGCCAGCACTACGTCATCAACCGCATGGCCGAAATTGGCTTCATCACACCAGCGCAAGCGCTGCGCGCCAAGGCCGAGCGCTTGCGGATTCGGCAAAACAAAGTACAGCCCTCGGTACACGCGGAATACGTCAACGAGATGGTTCGCACCGCCCTGGTTGAGCGCTACGGCGACGCGGCCTACACCATGGGGCTCAACGTTTACACGACCATCCACGCCAACGAGCAACAAGCCGCCTACGGCGCACTGAGACGGGGCCTGATGGCGTACGAGTCGCGCCAAGCGTATCGGGGTCCCGAGCGCCAGGTGTTGCTGCCGGTGAGCCCCGAGGCACGGCAAGAGCTGATTGACGAAACGCTTGAGACGTTGGTCAACCACGGCGACTTGGAGCCGGCGGTGGTGTTATCGGTGCAAAGCAATAAAGTGCGCGCAGCCATGGCGGGCGGACGCATCATTGACATCCAACCGGCCGGCCTAGAGGCGGTGCGCGAGGCGCTGCGCGCCAGCGCCGCGCCCAACGTGCGGGTGCGGCGTGGCTCGGTGATACGGGTGCAACAGCAAGCCAACAGCGACTGGCACGTGGTGCAGGTGCCGCAGGTTGAAGGGGCGCTGGTCGCCATCACCCCAGGCAGTGGCGGCATCACCGCGCTGGTGGGCGGCTTTGACTTCAACAACAACAAGTTCAACCATGTCACCCAAGCGTGGCGTCAACCGGGCTCGAGTTTCAAGCCCTTTATTTATTCAGCCGCGCTGGAAAAAGGCGTTGCCCCTGCCACCTTGGTCAACGACGGACCGATTTTTTTTACCGCCACCGAAACCGGCGGGCAGGCATGGGAGCCCAAAAACTACGGCGACAAGTTCGATGGTCTGATGCCCATGCACGAAGGCTTGGCCCGCTCGAAAAACATGGTCTCGATCCGGGTGTTGCAGGTGGTGGGTACCGAAAGCGCGCAACGTTACATCACCCGTTTTGGCTTTGAGGCCAGCAAGCACCCGCCCTACTTAACCCTCGCGTTGGGCGTAGGCAGCGTCACCCCGCTGCAAATGGCAACTGCCTACGGCGTGTTTGCCAACCAAGGGCGCTTGGTACCGCCCTACCTGATCAACCGCATTGAAGACCAACGAGGACAAGAGCTTTATAACGCAGCATCTCAGCCAGGCCCTGCCACCCAAGCCATTTCACCTGCCAATGCCTACGTGATGAACACTTTGTTGCAAGAGGTCACGCGCGTAGGCACCGGACGACGCGCGCAGCGCGAGCTTGAGCGCCCCGACCTTTTTGGTAAAACCGGCACCACCAACAACGCCCAAGACGCTTGGTTCGTGGGCTATCAGCCCAAGCGCACGGCCGCGGTTTGGGTGGGCTACGACAACCCGCGCGAGCTCGGGGACCGCGAAACCGGCGGCGGCGTGAGCTTGCCCATATGGATAGACTTCATGCGTGAAGCGCTCAAAGACGAGCCGGTGCAAGTGTTTGATCCACCGCCAGGCACCATGTCGCTGGGTGGGGACTGGTACCTTAGCGAGTTCGGACCCCAACGCATGATCAGGGTGCTGGGTGACCCGAACTTAGAAAAGCCTGTGCCTGCCGAAGAAGAGGCGGAGCTGCCACAGGAAAAGAAAGATATTCTTAAACTCTTTCGCAACTAAGCCGCAAACACCACCGCCGCGCCGGCCTGCACCGAGGCTTGATGGGTGAGATCAGAGAAAAATTCTTGCCCTGTTTTGGTGTCCCGCCATGCGCCGTCTTGCCAACGGTAATGAAAGCCACCGGTGCGGGCCGCCATCCAAATTTCGTGCAGCGGCGGCTGCAGATTGATCACGATTTGGCTGCGATCGGCAAAGGTGAGCGTGATCATGCCGCCGACACGCTGGTTGTCAATGTCTAGGTCGGTGTGGTCGTTGAGCTGGTCACAGGCTTGCTCCACCGCGCGCAGCGCCGCTTCGGCCTGGTTTAAATACTCAGAGTCGGTCATTACAATGCCATGATGAAAATCACTCGCTCCATTGTAGGTCGAGGCACGCGCACGCTGCTGTCGGTTGGCCTATGCACCCTGCTCGCGTTGGGGCTTGGCGGCTGCGGCCAAAAAGGGCCGCTGGTTTTGCCAAGTGCCATCGCCAAATAACGCCCCTGGCCATGACCGACACCCCGCGCCTCCCCGTTGGCAGTGGTTTGCACTATGCCCATGGCACGTTGCACCTTGAACAGGTGTCGCTGGCCGAATTGGTCAAGCGCTTTGGTTCGCCTTTGTATGTGTACTCTAAGCAAGTGATGTTGGACGCGTTGCGTGCCTACACGCAAGGCTTGAGCCCGCACCCCCATCGTGTGCACTACGCCATGAAAGCCAACAGCAGCTTGGCGGTGTTGCAGGTTTTTGCCAACGCTGGCTGTGGTTTTGATATCGTCTCCGGCGGCGAATTGGCGCGCGCCATGCAAGCCGGGGCACGCGCTCAAGACTGCGTGTTTTCTGGCGTGGGCAAAACCACGGCTGAAATCGATCAAGCGCTGGCAGCCGGGATTGGTTGCTTTAACGTCGAGAGCTTGTCGGAGTTGCAACACATCAGCTCACGCGCACAAGCCTTGGGTAAGGTGGCGCCGATCAGCTTACGTGTCAACCCCGATGTGGACGCCGGTACCCACCCTTACATTTCCACCGGCTTGCGCGACAACAAATTTGGCATTGCCCACGCCGACGCGGTGGCCGCCTATCGGCACGCCTCAGAACTTGCGGGGCTGCAAATCACCGGCATCGATTGCCACATTGGCTCGCAAATCACGCAAGCAACCCCCTTTTTTGACGCCATGGAACGGGTGTTTGACTTGGTTGACGCCCTAACCGAACAAGGCATTGCGCTGCAGCACATTGATCTGGGCGGCGGCTTGGGCATCGACTACCAAGGTGAGCAACCGCCGTCGGCCACGCACCTATGGCAAACCACGGTGCAGCGCCTGCACGCGCGCGGCCTGCAGCGCCATGCTTTGTGGTGCGAGCCTGGGCGCTCACTGGTGGGCAACGCCGGGGTA
>RFXW01000110.1 GCA_009921245.1 Candidatus Fonsibacter lacus
GCTGGGTGTTGTGCGACTCGGCGCCGTTGGTGACCGCCGCCTACAGCCAGCACTATTTTCAAGATTCAAGCCTGACGCCACAGGCGCTGGCTCACCACAGCAGGTGCTATGTGGCCACACTCTTTTGCACACCCAACGGCATCGACTGGGTGGCAGACCAAGGCCAGCGCGACAGCCCCACGGCGCGCGCCGCTGTGCATGACGTGCTGTTGCGCATGGTGGCCGAGCTGACCGAGCGCCATCCGTTGTTGGTACTAACTGGAACCGAGCGCAATCGAATGACACAGGCGCAAGCTTGGCTGATGCAGATCGGTGAAAAGCAAGTGGGTACTTTGCCATTGGGCAGTCGACCGACCGGGGTGCGATGAGGCCCAAAGAACTTTTTATTTCAATACAAACAGTGAGGTGTGTATGGAAAAAGTGGTAGAGCAAACAATGTACGCGGCGCGGTGGTTATTGGCGCCTATTTATTTGGGACTTTCGCTTGCGATCGTGGCGCTGGGCATTAAGTTTTTTCAAGAGGTCTTGCACGTGTTGCCCAATATTTTGGCCATCAGTGAGGCCGACTTGGTGTTGGTGGTGCTGTCGCTGATTGATATTGCCTTGGTGTCAGGGCTGATCGTGATGGTGATGTTCACCAGCTACGAAAATTTCGTTTCGCGCATTGACCTGAGTGAAAAGTCTGAGAGCCTCTCGTGGTTGGGGACGCTGGACACCAATTCACTCAAAAACAAGGTGGCGGCATCGATTGTGGCGATATCGTCGATTCATTTGCTGAAAATTTTTATGAACGCGGGGAACGTGGATAACGACAAGCTGCTTTGGTACGTGGTGATGCACATCACCTTTGTGATCTCGGCGGTGGCCATGGGCTTGCTTGATAAAAAAAGCACCCGCTGAGGCGGCAGCTACGCACCGGCCTCTGCTTCGGCCTGCACTCGACGCTTAAGCATCACGCGAATCATGTTGAGTGCCTTGTCGGCGCCTATGCCACGCATGGCCGCGTTTGGATTGTCGTTAATGATTTGTTGCTGCGCTTCAATCATTTGCCGGTCTTCTTCAAAGGCGGTGTCAATGCCTGCTTTGACCTTACCAATCAAGCTGTCGCCTGGCCTGGGAAACTGACAAGGTTGTATCCAAAAATAGTGGGTGGTGTGCTCGGTTTCGGGGGTGAGCAGCGAAAAGTGGCGCAGTTGAAACGCACCCTCTTGCTCGTGCGCCGGGCCTTTGGTTTGCGCGTCCACCGATCCAGCCCAGTTTTCAAAAGCCGTTGGTAGCCACCACACCTGGCGATTCCAAAAATTCACATGGCCTTCAAACTTGCCTGCCATTTGGTGTAACGGTGACGGCGCCACGTCGCGTATTTCGCGGTTTAGTCGAATGCCGTCAGCAAAGGGTTCAATGCTGGGTTGAGCGTTGGGAAACGCGTTATTGGCCAGCGTGGTTTTGTGCACAAACGTGAGGTGCGAAAAGTCGAGTAGGTTGTCAATAATGAGTTGGTAGTTGGCTTGGTAGTGGATGTAGCCTTGTGTGCTTTGCCAATCGGCACTGGTGTGCCAGTGACAGTCCACAATGTGTTGCGGTTGGGCCAACGCGGGGTCGCCCATCCAAATCCATACCAAGCCGTGTTGCTCGTGTACCGGGTAGCCGCGCACACACATTCGTTCGTCAATGGTGGCTTGGCCTGGAATTTCTATGCATTGACCCGCTGCAGAGAATTTCATGCCGTGGTAGCCACACCGAATGCCGTCGGTCGCGATGGTTCCTTTGGACAGTGGCGCCATGCGGTGGCAGCAACGGTCCTCAAGCGCCGCTACGCTGCTGTGGGGCGCGCGAAACAGCACCACCCGTTGGCCCAGTATGGTGCGGGCCAAAGGCTTATCGTCCAGCTCTTGTGCAAAAGCTGCAACGTACCAAGCGTTTTTAATCCAAGTGGTCATAGGGGCACTCCGACAGTCAAGGTAAAGGTTAGGTTCTACGATTCTTTGATGACTGGGTTAACCAGCGTGCCCACTCCCTCCACGCTTATCTCGCAGGTGTCACCGTGCTTCATCCATACCGGTGGCTCACGCCGGGCACCAACGCCGCCTGGTGTACCGCAGGCAATCACGTCGCCGGGCACAAGTGGGCAAAAAGTTGAGACGTAGGCGATGACTTTGGCAATGGAGTGAATCATCATGTCTTGACTGGCGTCTTGCATGACTTGCCCGTTCAGCCGGGTGGTTACCCGTAGGCTGGGGTTGGCGCCCAGCGCGTCGGCGGTGACCATCCACGGCCCCAAGCCGCCGGTGGCAACAAAGTTTTTACCCGGTGTGAACTGGCCGGTGTGGCGTTGCCAGTCACGCACGCTGCCATCGTTGTAGCAGCTGTAGCCGGCCACATGTTGCAGCGCTTGGGCCTGCGGGATACGGCGACCCCCTTGGCCAATGATGACGGCAACCTCGCCTTCATAGTCCAGCTGAACCGATTCAGCAGGGCAGATCAAGTGGCCTTGATGACCCACTTGAGAGGAGGGCAGGCGCAAAAAAATGGTTGGGTTTTCGGTGGCCTTGTTGGCGGTTTCAATTCGATGCTCTTCGTAGTTCAGACCCACGCACAAAATTTTGTCGGGGTTGGGAATGGTGGGCAGCCACGTAACCGCGTCGGTTGAGATGTCAGGGGCGCTGCCCGCCAGTTCCTGGGCCTGCGACAAAGCGCCCAGCGTGAGCAGGGCCTTTAGATCCGGACACGACTGGGTGATTTTGTTTTTGAGGTCGATGATGCCGGCGTCGGTGACCACACCAAAACTGGGTTGGCCGTTGTGAATATAACTTGCGAGTTTCATGGGAAGAGTAATCCTGTTGGTTATGTGGTGATGGTAGCGCCACTTGGTCGCGTGCGGCAGAGGCACGGCGCCTTGCCATGGGTAAAGGTGAAGGTTACCGCAGCGTCGGCATGTTGATGGGTTCGGCCATAAGGCCAGCCAAGCGGATCACGGTGAGGTCCTCTAGGTATGGGCCGATAAGCTGCATGGACAAGGGCAGTCCAGCGCGCGAGACACCCACCGGAAACGCAATTGCGGGTTGGCCCGCAAGTGTGGAGACATGGGGATAAAACAAACCGCGGGTGTACGGCACCGATGCGTTGCCTACCTGCACCGAATGGGTGGTGGCACCGAATCCCAAGGCGGGGCCATCAAATATCTTGTGCTCAAAAGCGGGCGTGTGGAAGGCCGGCGTAAGCATGGCGTCCCATTCACAGAAAAACGCACGCCACGCCGCACGGTACTGCTCGCGTTGTAGGTGCCAGCCAAAAAGCTGCGCACCGGTACAGCGTAGTCCCTCAATTTGCGCCATGGCAAATTCATCGTCCACCCCGCGCAGGCGCTCAATCGCCACTTGTCGCTTGCTATCGTCCCAACGTGGGCTCATCATGTAGTGCAACAGCCGCAAGTAAAGTTGATAGTGCGCGCGCCAGTCTTCCATGGCTTGGGGCTGGGCGGTTTGCACCACAGCCCCGGCTGTACGCAATCGCTCAATCAGCCGCTGGCGGGCCGCTAGGGTGTCGGGGTCTATAGGGGCGAACTCAGGCAACTCAAGCAAGGCGATTCGAGCGCCTCGCAGGGTGTTGCAGCGCGGGGCTGGAAGGCTTACACGCCACGCTTTGTCTTCACCCACATCGGGGCCGGCCAGTACGCCCAGCACATGCTCAATGTCTTGGGCCGATCGGGCCAAGGGGCCTTGGGCTCCAAGCACGGCACCCCAGTTTGGAGTGGGTGGTATGGGGTATTGTCCGCTGCGCGGCACCAGCGTCTCACTCGGCCTCAGGCCATACACGCCACAAAATGCGGCGGGCACCCTGACCGAGCCGCCGATGTCACTGCCAATATCCAGCGCACAAAACCCTGCCGACAAGGCCGCGCCCCCGCCCGAACTGCCGCCGCAGGTGCGTGCGCGGTCCCATGGGTTGTTGGTGCGGCCATAGACCGGGTTGGCAGCCTGCCAGTCCGCCATTTCAGGCGGCACATTGCTTTTGCCCAGGATCACCGCCCCAGCGGCTCTTAGCCTGGCCACAGTGGGGGCATCGTGGGCCGACACAAAGCCTCGATCGTCTGGGTTACCCACACTGGTGGGCAACCCCGTTACGTTGATCGACTCTTTGATTGTGATTGGAATGCCTTCAAGCGCCCGGCCGGTACCCTGAGCCAGTCGTTTGGCGCTGTCGGCCGCTTGGACTCGAGCGCGCCCAAAGTCGCGCAGCACCACGGCGTTGATGCTGTGATCCAGGCTTTGAATCCGCTCAATGTGCGCCTCCAGCAAATCCGGGGCCGACACCGTGGCATCGCGCAGCGCGCGGTGCATTTGGGTGAGAGACAAAGAGGTTAGCGCGTGCATGAGGCCAAGCAATCATAGCGCCTCAGCCGCAGCAAACGCGTGATGCAAGGCGCTCATTGCTTGGTCCACATGCGCCTTGGTAAAGACCAGCGGTGGCGACAAAATCACGCGGTTGCCTTGCACGCGAATCAAGGCGCCTGCGGCGCGGGCTTGGGCAACCAAGGTGCTTACATAGGGGTCTGGGGCGGCCAATGGTGCTTTGCTTTGCCGATCGCGCACCAATTCGATCGCTGCCATCATGCCCAGGCCACGAATGTCGCCCACATGGGGATACCGGTCCAGGGTCAGCAGCTGTTCATTTAAATACGCACCCACCGTGGCGGCTTGATTAGGCAAGTCAAGCGTTTGCACGATATCCAAATTGGCGTTGGCCGCGGCGCATGCCAGCGCATGCCCTGAATAGGTGTAGCCGTGCATCAGCGGTGCGCTGCGCTCAGGGTGCTCAAAAGCGCCCGCCACCTTGTCCGAGAGCAGCGTGGCACCCAAAGGCACATAACCCGAATTGATGCCCTTGGCCAAGGCCATGATGTCTGGCGCGACCTGCCAGTGCCGCGCACCGCACATGGCGCCAATGCGTCCAAAGCCAGTTACCACCTCGTCACTGATCAACAGCACCCCATGTTTGTCGCAGATACGCCGTAGCATGGGCCAGTAGCTTGCATGCGGCACGATTACGCCACCTGCGCCTTGCACGGGTTCGGCAACCAGCGCCGCCACTGTGTGTGGGCCTTGGTACTGAATGGTTCGGTCGAGCTCTTCAGCGCACAGACGCGCCAACTCGGCAGGGTCGTTTTCGTGCCATGGGTTACGGTACAGATAGGGTGATTCAACTTGAAAGCAGCCCGGCAACAGCGGTTCATACGCCAAACGAAACAGTGGGTTGCCATTGATTGAGGCCCCACCAAAATGCACACCGTGGTAACCCCACTTGAGGGAGATGAATTTGGTTTTTTGTGCTTGGCCCTCAAGCTGCCAGTACTGACGGGCAATTTTTAGCGCGGTTTCAATGGCGTCTGAACCGCCCGAGCTAAACAGCACCTTGGCCATGCCCTCGGGTGCAAACATTTCCATGAGACGAGCCGACAGCTCAATGGCTGGCGGATTGGTGGTGTTTTGAAACGTTGACCAGTAAGCCAGCTTATCAAGTTGTTCCGTAATGGCTTGCTTAATGGCCGGGTGGTTGTGACCCACGTTAACGTTCCATAAGCTGGCCACGGTATCCAGGTAGCGGGTGCCGTTGACATCCCACACATAAACGCCATCGGCTTTTTCCAAAATCAATGGACTGCTTTGTTGCGTGGCCTTGGGGTCAACCATTGGGTGCAACATATGGCGACCGTTGAGTTGCGTGAGGTGTGCAATATCCATTGGCAGGTTCTCTTTACAGTGGAACAAATCCTAACACCGGCCTCTTCATTGAGCTTACGTGTGGCGTGACGCGGCGTGAGCCACTTTTACGCTACACACCGCCGCGCACTAGGGTTAACCATGGTGCCAGCTCGAGTGAATCGTTTTATGCTTATATACCTATTACCCAAAAGGCTCCCCAATGACCGCTAAAACTTCAATCGTTGCGCTGTGCTTGTTTATTCTTTCTTCCCTTACGAGCGTGGCCACCGCCGCCGGTGCATCCAAGGTGGTGCTGCAGGTCAGTGATGACAACCCACAAAAGTGGAACTTGGCCATCAACAACGCGAACAACGTACTTAAAGCAGCCCCTGGATCAGAAATTGAAATCGTGGTGTACGGG
>RFXW01000012.1 GCA_009921245.1 Candidatus Fonsibacter lacus
TGGCAGTGCGTATCTACCCACACCGCTCAAGCACACCCTGCGCCATGCGCCATTGCTGGCTGCAACGCGCCGCCAGTTCGGTGTCGTGCGTGGCAAGCACCAGCGCCGCGCCTTGCGCTTGCACCAAGTCCAACAGCGCCTGAAACACCTCGGCCGCCAGCCCCCGGTCTAGGTTGCCGGTTGGCTCGTCGGCAATCACGCAGCGCGGCTGGGTTACCAGGGCACGGGCCACCGCCACCCGCTGGCGCTCACCGCCAGACAGCTGCGCCGGCCGGTGCTGCAGCCTATGCCCCAAGCCCACCGCCTGCAACGCGGCCGTGGCCGCCGGCGCGGCTTGTGCCGGCGTTTGCCCGCGCACCCACAGCGGCATGGCCACATTTTCCAGCGCGGTAAATTCTGGTAACAAGTGATGAAACTGGTACACAAAACCCAAATTGGCGTTACGCCACAGGCCCACGGCCCGGGCTGACATGGCCGCCACCGGTTGCCCAAGCCAATGCACGTCGCCGGTGTCGGGCTGATCCAAGCCACCCAGCATGTGCAGCAACGTGCTCTTGCCCGAGCCCGACGCGCCCAGCACCGCCACGCTTTGCCCGCTGGGCACCTCTAGGCTTAAGCCGCGCAACACGCTTACCTTATCGGCGCCCACCGCGTAGGTTTTATGCAGCGCCTGCGCATGAATCACGCTACTCATGGCGCAGCGCCTCGGCGGGTTGCACCCGGCTGGCCATCCAGGCCGGGTACAGCGTGGCCAGCCACGACAAAGCCAACGACACCACCACCACGGGCACAATGTCGGCCGCCTGCGGGTCGCTGGGCATGGTGCTGATTAAATAAACGTCTTGCGGCAAAAACTGGGTACGAAACAACGCCTCAAGCGCCGGCACAATCACATCCACATGGTTGGCCACCAACAGCCCAAAGCCCAGCCCAAGCAGCGTGCCCAACGCCCCCACAATCGCCCCTTGCACCACAAAAATTGCCATGATGCCCAGCGGGCTCACCCCCAAGGTGCGCAAAATTGCAATGTCTCCGCGTTTGTCGGTGACCGTCATCACCAAGGTGCTCACCAAGTTAAACGCAGCCACCGCCACAATCAGCGTCAGGATGATGCCCATCATGCGTTTTTCTACCTGCACCGCCGCAAACCACGTGCGGTTGGTTTGGGTCCAATCGCTTACCGCAAAGGACGGGCCCAGCACCCCTTGAACCGTGGGTGTCAGGCCGCGCGCTTGCGACGGATCTTGCAGCCGAACCCTAACCCCCGAGGGGCCGGCCAAGCGCATCAAACGCGCGGCATCGTCCACATGCATCCAAGCCATCGAGGCATCAAATTCGTAGTGCCCGCTGTGAAACACCCCCACCACCTGCACCGTGCGCAAGCGCGGCATCAAACCCGCAGGCGTGGCCTGCATGCTGGGGAGCATCAGCACCAAACTGTCGCCGCGCTGCACCCCCAGGTTTTGTGCCAACACCTGGCCAAGCACCACGCCAAACGTCCCGGGCTGCAGCAACGGAAACACGCGTTGCGCCAATTCACCCGCCAGCGGCGTCACCGCAGGTTCGGCCACTGGGTCAATGCCGCGCACCATCACGCCGCGCAACACCTCACCACGGCTGAGCAGCCCTTGCATGGCCACGTAGGGCGCCGCCGCCACCACCTGTGGTAACTCGGTTAAACGGGCCGCCACCGCATCAGGGTTGGCCAACGCCGCGCCATCGAGCCGCTGCACCTGCAGATGCGGCAACACCGACAACATGCGGTCCCGCACCTCGTGCTGAAAACCGTTCATTACCGACAGCACCACAATCAGCGCCGCCACACCCAGGCAAATGCCCAGCATCGACACACTGGAAATAAATCCAATAAAGCCATTGCGTCGACCCGCGCGCCGGGCGCGGGTGTAGCGCCATCCAACACGCCACGCAAAAGGTAAAGTCAAGCCGCTCATAATGCAGCGTGCATTGTGGCACCTAACACCTCGCGCAGCGCCCTCGCCCCTTGAAAGCCCTCCACCACATCCTGCCCCACGCCCACTGGCAAGAAGCCCCCTTTGCCCAAGCCTGGGCGCCATGGCGTAGCGGCTGGCAACTCAAGCATCGGTGGTCATGGCAGCCAGAACATCCGCTGCTGCCGCATGAACAAGCGCAGGCGCACGCCGCCGAGCTGCATGCCCAGTGGCCGGCTTGGGCGGCATGGCAAACGCAAAGCCCTGAGCCCTGCGCCTGGATCAGCCCGTGCCATTGGCAGGTTGACCTGCACCACGTCAACATGACCCCACTGCCCGCCACCGAGCTGAGTAACGCCACCTCACAAGCCCTGTGCCACGCGCTGGCCACGCTGTGTCAACAAGACGGGTGGCAACTGCAATGGATCGACCGCCACCATTGGCTGCTAAAGGCCGAAGGCTTGCAAGACGTGCACACCGTAACCCCCGAACGCGCGCTACACAACGACCTTCGCGCTTGGATGCCGCAGTCCAGTGCCCGCCCGGCGCTGGCCGCGGCCTTGCGCCGCCTCATGAACGAGGCGCCCATGCTGTTTTACGAGCATGCAGCCAACACGGCGCACACCGCCCAAGGGCACCCAGCCATCAACGCCATTTGGATCCACGGCAGCGGCGGCCCCGTGGCGGCATCAAGTCAGCGCGTGATCGTTGCCCAAGACATGGCTTGGGCGGCACTTATGCAGCAGCCGCAAGCTTGGCAGCAGGCGTGGCAAAACGCCGCCCAACATTGGCCGCAGTGGCAAAGCTGCATCGATCAAGGCCTGCCGCTGTGGCTGCACGTGGGTGGCGCCCAGCACGCCCACAGCTGGCAATGGGTGGCCCCCACACGCTGGCGCCAAGCGCTTGAGCGCCTTAAGCCCGCACGCAGCACCCACCCGGCGGTGCGCTGGTTGCAGGCATGAAGTTGCTGCAACGTAGCGCGCCGCCGCGCGTGGCGTGGCAGCTTGAGCAACAAGGTGTGCAGCCCCTCATGGCGCAGCTGTGGGCCAGCCGTGGCGTAACCGATCGCACCCAAATGGACGACTCGCTTGAGCAGCTGCTGCCACCTGCTGATTTACTGGGTATCCAACAAGCCGCCGCTTTGCTGGCTGAAGCGGTGCAGACCCAGCGCCGCGTGTGCGTGGTAGCCGACTACGACTGCGACGGCGCCACCGCCTGCGCCGTCGCGATCAGCGGGCTCAAACAACTGGGCCTGCACGCCGATTACTTGGTGCCCAACCGCTTGGTAGACGGCTATGGCCTTACCCCCGCTATTGCCCAACGGGTGGCCGAAACCGGCGCCGACATATTAATTACGGTCGACAACGGCATTGCCAGCCTTGACGGCGTGGACCACGCCAACGCCCTGGGTTTGCGCTGCGTCATCACCGACCACCACCTGCCCGCGGTCATCAACGGTCAGGTGCAACTGCCCAAGGCCCACGCCATTGTTAACCCCAACCAACCCGGTTGCCCCTTTGCCAGCAAGGCATTGGCAGGGGTGGGCGTGATGTTTTATGTGCTCATGGCCACCCGCGCGGTGCTGCGCGACGCTGGCCACTACGGCAGCGGCGACCAACCCCGACTCGATAGCCTGCTGCCGCTGGTGGCCTTGGGCACCGTGGCCGATGTGGTGCCGCTGGACAGCAACAACCGACGATTGGTGGCGCAAGGCCTACGCCGCTTGCAGCGCGGCGTGGCACCGCCGGGCATGTTGGCGCTGCTGCAAGTTGCTGGCAAAACCGCCGTCGGCGCGCGCACCGAAGACCTTGGTTTTGTCATTGGGCCGCGCATCAACGCCGCGGGCCGCTTGGCCGACATGCGGGTTGGCATTGCCTGCTTACTCAGTCAAGACGCCACCCAAGCTGCCACCTTGGCCGCCGAGCTCGACGCCATCAACCGCTCACGCCGCAGCATCGAGGGCGATATGCGCCAACAAGCCATGGCATTGGCCGAGGGGCACATCAACCAAGCCCCTGCCATGCAAACCATGCCGGCCGCGTTGTGCCTGTTTGATGCCAACTTTCACGAAGGCGTGGTTGGCATTGTGGCGGGCCGGGTTAAAGACCACTGGCACCGCCCCACCTTTGTGTTTGCGCGCAGCCAGCCCGAACCATCGGGGCCGGTGCTCAAAGGCTCTGGCCGCTCCATTCCTGGCTTTCATTTACGCGATGCGTTGGATGCCGTGGTCAAGCGCCACCCCACACTGCTGAGCCGATTCGGTGGACACGCCATGGCCGCCGGCTGCACCCTGCCCGAAGCCAACCTGCCCGCCTTTACCGAGGCTTTTAACCAAATCGCCACCGAGTGGCTGGGCCCCACGCCTGCGGTGCGCAGCTTGCTTACCGATGGCCCGCTGCCACCCCAAGCGCTGCACGCCAACACCGCGCGTGCGTTGCGCGACGCGGTATGGGGCCAAGGCTTTGCGGCACCGATTTTTTGCGACACCGTGCAAGTGCAGCGCCAAAAACTGGTGGGCCAAGGGCATAGCCTGCTCACCGTGGCGTTGCACGGGCAACGCCTAGACGCCATTTGGTTTGGTCACACCGAACCACTGCCCAGCCAAGTTGAGCTGGCGTATCGATTGGAGCTTGACACCTGGCAAGGCAGCGAGCGCCTGCGCCTGCGTGTGGAGCATGCCGCACCCGTACAATAGGTGCGTGATTTGCGCTGACCTCCACTGCCACAGCACCGCCTCCGACGGCACCCTGGCCCCTGCTGAACTTGCCGCCCGTGCCAAAGCCGCCGGCGTGAACTTGTGGGCGTTAACCGACCACGACGACATCAGCGGCCAAAGCCAAGCCAAACAAGCCGCCGCCGCGTGTGGACTGCCTTTTTTGTGTGGCGTGGAAATTTCGGTTTCTTTTGCCGACGTCACGGTGCACATCGTGGGCTTGGGCATACGCCAGGCAAACCCGGCTACGTGCCCCACGAATGGGCCACGCTGGGCCAAGCCGTGCAATGGATTACGCAAGCCGGCGGTGTGGCCGTGGTGGCGCACCCCGGGCGCTACCCGTTTAGCCCAACCGCCGAATACGCCTTATTCAGCGAATTCAAGCAACACGGTGGGCAAGGCGTTGAGGTGATCACCTCGGCCCACAGCAGCGCCGACGCCGCGCGTTACGCCGACTTGGCACTTGAATTCAACCTACTGGCCTCAACCGGCAGCGATTTTCATAGCCCCACCGAAAGCCGATGCGACCTGGGCTCCATGCCCCCCTTACCCGGGCAAGTCACCCCGGTGTGGGAGGCCTTGCAACACCGTGTGCACTAGCCGCCGTGCGGTTGGGGTAACCCGCACATGACCAACCGCCTCAGCGTGCACCCCACGCACCCCCAGGCGCGCTTAATGCAGCAAGTTAGCGCTGGGTTGTTTAAGGGCAACGTGGTGGCCCTGCCCACCGACACCGCTTACGCCTTGGTGTGCGCCCTCGACGACAAAGACGCCGTGGGCCGCCTGCGTCGTGTGCGCGGCATAGACGACAAGCACCACCTCTCGCTGCTGTGCCCCAACCTCTCTGCCTTGGCCACCTTGGCGCGGGTGAACAACCCGCAATATCGGCTGCTCAAAGCCGCCACGCCTGGCCTGTTTACCTTTATTCTCGACGCCAGCAAAGAAGTGCCACGCCGTGTCAGCCACCCGGCGCGTAAAACCATTGGCTTGCGCGTGCCCGATCACCCCGTGCCCTTGGCCCTGCTGGCCGCGCACGGCCAGGCCGTGATCGCCTCCACCCTTATCTTGCCGGGCAACGACACCCCGCTGGACGACCCCGACGAGGTGTTGCAAGCGCTTAAGGGGCAAATCGACATCGTGGTTGACGCCGGCAACTGCCCAGCCCAGCCTTCCACCGTGGTGGACCTAACCCCCATGGCGCAAGAGCAACCCGCGCAACTGCTGCGCCGTGGTGCCGGAGACCCGGCCCTGATTGGCTTGGAGCGCTAGCGCATGGCCATAGAAACGCTTATTCAAACCATTGCCATCTACGCCCTGCCTGTGGTGCTGGCCATTACCCTGCACGAAGCCGCGCACGGCTACGCCGCGCTGCGCTTGGGCGACTCCACCGCTTACATGCTGGGGCGCGTCACGCTTAACCCCATGGCCCACATAGACTGGATTGGCACCGTGGCCATGCCCATTGCCTTGTTTTTGGTAAGCGGCGGCGCCTTTTTGTTTGGCTACGCCAAGCCGGTGCCGGTGCGCTTTGACCAGCTCCGTCGCCCCAAACGCGACATGGTGTGGGTGGCGCTGGCCGGCCCAGCCGCCAATTTGCTGCAAGCTGCGCTATGGATCGCCATGGCCTATACCTTGGCCGCCATGGGCTCCGACGAAGCGTTTTTTCGCCGCATGGCAGGCGCCGGCGTGCTGGTTAACCTGGCCCTGTTTGCCTTTAATATGCTGCCGCTGCTGCCACTTGATGGCGGCCGTGTGCTGGTGGGGCTGCTGCCACCGCGTGCCGGCTTGCAGCTGGCGCAAACCGAGCGTTGGGGTTTGCTGCTGGTGCTGGCGCTGGTGTTGGTGGGCATCATTGGCCCGTACTGGATGCTCCCCATCATGCACCACACCGCCAGCGTGCTTGAATGGCTGCTGCTGCCCTTGCGCTGGGCTTTGTTTTAAATTCAATCGCCTCAGAATCTTTTTGCCATGTCTGCCCTTGCCCCAACGCCCTCAAACGCCGCACCCAACACCCCGCAAGCCACGCAACGCGTGCTCTCGGGCATGCGCCCAACCGGGGCCTTGCACCTGGGCCACTACCACGGCGCGCTTAAAAACTGGGTCAAGTTGCAGCAACAGCTGACTTGCTTTTACTTTGTGGCCGACTGGCACGCGCTCACCACCCACTACGCCGAGCGCCAAACCATTGCCCAACACACCACCGACATGGTGATCGACTGGCTGGCCGCCGGCCTAGACCCCGAGCAATGCACCTTGTTCTTGCAAAGCCGGCTGCCCGAGCACGCCGAACTCTTTACCCTGCTTGCCATGGGCACCCCGCTGGGTTGGCTCGAACGTGTGCCCACATACAAAGACCAGCAAGAAAAACTCAAAGACAAAGACCTCACCACCTACGGCTTTTTGGGCTACCCCTTGCTGCAAGCGGCAGACATACTTATTTACCGCGCACACTACGTACCCGTGGGCGAAGACCAAGCCAGCCATGTTGAACTCACCCGCGAAGCCGCGCGCCGCTTTAACCATCTGTACGGGCGCGGCCCCGACTTTGACGCCCAAGCCCAAGCCATGCTGCTTGAAACCTTGGGCCCCGACGGCGCCAAACGCTTTGAAAAAAGTCGCAAAAAATACCAAGAAACCGGCGACGACGCCACCGCCACCGCCACACTCAACTTTGTTGCCAGCCATGCCGGGTTTACCACCGAACAACGCGAGCACCTAAGCGGCTACTTTAAAGGCACAGGGCGCAGCATTTTGGTGGAACCGCAGGTGCTACTAACCGAAGCCAGCAAACTCCCGGGGCTTGATGGCGCCAAAATGAGCAAAAGCTACGGCAACGCCATTGCCCTGCGCGAAGACCCAGCCAGCGTAGCCAACAAAGTCAAACGCATGCCCACCGACCCGGCCCGGGTTAAACGCACCGACCCGGGCAACCCCGAGCGCTGCCCGGTGTGGCAGTTTCATAAGGTGTACAGCAGCGCCGAAACCCAAGCGTGGGTGCAAGCCGAATGCCCCAAGGCCGGCATGGGGTGCATAGACTGCAAACAACCCGTTATAGACGGCATATTGGCCGAACAACAGCCCATGCGGGAGCGCGCCCAGCGCTACGAGGCCAACCCGGGCTTGGTGCGCGACATTCTTATGCACGGCAGCCAGCGTGCCCAAGAAGTGGCCCGCGCCACCATGCAAGACGTCCGCCAAGCCGCTGGCCTTATGCCCTAACCGCCCTGCTGGTTAATACCATTTGGCATACCTGCCGGTTCTAGGTATTATGTAGTCAGTACCATTTTTTCGTCATATTCATTAAGGTTTAGTACCTTTCTGCCGAGCAAGACATACATGAGCGTATTCATCATCGACGACCACCCCCTTATCCGCGACGCCGTGGCCATGGTGCTGCGTCGCCTGCGGCCCAGCGGCCTGCCCGTTATCGAACTCGAACGCCTGGGCCAAGTGGCCCAAGCCGTTGCCGAACACGGCGAGCCGGCGGTGATATTGATCGACCTCAAGCTCCCCGACACCCACGGCGTATCGGGTGTGCGCGAACTGCGCCGCATGCTGCCGGTAGCCAAACTGGTGGTGTTTTCTGCCTCGCCTGCCACCGACTACGCCGACCTTGCACGCGAAGCCGGTGCCGACGCCTACGTAGAAAAATCGCTTGGCGGTGCGCACATTGCCAAAATAATCAAAGACTTTTTGCCAGCCGACACGGCAACCACCGGCGAAGGGCCAACCGTACCCGAAAAGCTATCCAAACGCCAAAAGCAACTGCTGGCCATGCTGGACCGTGGCCTAAGCAACCGCGACATTGCCGACAACCTAAGCATCAGCGAACACACCGTAAAAGTGCACTTGTGGCGCTTGTTTCGTCGGCTTAACGTTAAAAGCCGTTCGCAAGCCAGCCACTTGGCACGCTCAGCCGGCCTGATCGACTTCTAGCCACTGCTAGAATCCGGCGCTTGACCGCGCAGGAGAGATGGCAGAGTGGTCGAATGCGCCGGACTCGAAATCCGGTATACGGTTTTACCGTATCGAGGGTTCGAATCCCTCTCTCTCCGCCACAATCTTGCGCCACCTTCATGCTGTTTGAAGCCGTAGTGCCTTGATGCCCGAAAATCAGAGTCCGAATTTGGCGCCTACTCCCAACAGCGTAGCAACACCCAACGCCAAAAACACCGCGGCGGCAATGGTGTGCACCAACTTCATCGGGATCTTGTTGGCCAACTTATCTCCGGCAAACACCGCTGGAACGTCTGCAATGAGCATGCCCAAGGTTGTACCCATCACAACCATGAGCGGTGCCGTGTAATGGGCCGCCATGGCAACCGTGGCAATCTGGGTTTTATCGCCCATCTCAGCCAGAAAAAAAGTGATGAACGTGGCACCAAAAACGCCAAACCGCTGAGCAAACTGCGTTTCCTCTTCCTCAATCTTGTCGGGAATCATGGTCCAAATGGCCATTGCAATAAATGATGCACCCAGCACCCACCGCAAAACGTTGGGACTGATGGTTGACGTGATCCACGCCCCAAGGGCACCGGCCAAGCCGTGGTTGATCAATGTGGCAACCAGGATACCGAGAATGATAGGAAGGGGTTTTTTAAAGCGCGCGGCCAGAATGAAAGCCAGCAGCTGTGTCTTGTCACCAATTTCAGCAAGGGCAACGACACCGGTTGAAACGACAAGTGATTCCATGATGTTTTCCAGGCCGGTTCAAAACGATTGACCACCACGCATCCCCGGCCAGAAATCGGAGGCGTTGTGGTCAAAGGTCTTGCCAAGCTCGGAAACCGCTTGCGCCATGTCTTAACAGACAAGTGTGTTGACGCAAGCCTCTTCGGGCAGAAGAGAGGCTACTCCCCAATGACAGCGCGTATTCTACCTTTATCCCGTTTGAGGCTTTGCGGCCTTGACGCCTAAGGGTTGGGCTTACAGATACGAAAGAGGCAACGCAACCGGACTTCTAAAGTTCGACGATGGCACCCAATCAATGATCTCTGTTGCTGGCTCAAATTCCGGAATGGCAGACAAAAAAACCGTCATGGCCCTTTTAAGTACCAAGCGCGCCATGTTGTTGCCAATACAAAAGTGCTTGCCCGTTCCAAAACCCACATGCCCTTGTGGGTTCCTATCCAAATCATAAACATCTGCGTGCTTAAACTTTCGCTCGTCGCGATTCGCTGAGCCGTACAGCAAAGCCACCGAATCACCCTTGCGCATCACCTGCCCATGCAGCTCAACATCACGGGTAAGCACCCTTTTGAATCGTTGCGCGGAGGTATTAAAACGCAGCGACTCCTCAATCGCCGCGTCAATTAAAGCTGGGTTCTCGCTTAAGCGCTTTCTAACCTCCGGCATACGCGATAGGTTATGCGCAAACACACTCATAAAGCTCGACAGCGACTCAACGCCCGCCACAACAAACATTGATGTCGTGAGCACAACCTCGCGGTCTGTTAGCTTGTCGCCGTCTATTTCAGCTTCGGCCAAGCTGGTAATCACGTCGTCTGATGGTGTGGTGCGGCGTGCTTCAACCGCTTCTGCCAAAAATGCCGAAACATCTGCAAAGGCGGCGTTCATTTCTTGGCTTCGTCCCTTGCCACCCTTGTCGGTTGAAATAGACAACACAACCTTAGAGCGAATCTCTGCAGGCTCACGGTACGGCAGCCCCAGCATATTAAAAATAGTGCGAACGGTTACCACGCTAGAAAAATCCGCTACAAAGTCGAATTGCTTTTTGTTTACACAACTCGCAACCGCCTCGGTGGCCATTTTTTCGGCGTAGTCACCCACGTGTGCCAAATTCTTTTTGGCAAATGCATGGTTTGCTAAGTTACGTAAACGATCGTGCCGAGGCGGATCGGTTGAGCCCAACGTACCTCCCGACCGGCCAGGGATTTCATCAATCAAATTACCCGCCAGCGATGAAAAACGCTCCCAATCCACGGCAGCAGCCACCACATCTTCGTAACGAGACAAAAACCAAATACCCGCTGACTCGCTCCAGTAGCATGGGTATTGCTCTCTTAGGGTGGCGTACATTGGAAACGGATTGGCATCGATTTCCTTGCTGTACAAATCAATGGGTTCTTTTTTGGACAATGGCGCCCCTTGGGGATTGGTTGCTGCCAAACAGGGCAATGAAGCTTCTGCTTAATCACCCTTTGCCCGAGTATAGGAAAATTCTTTATTCCAGCAACGCGCACCATGCAATGAAAAGTTAAGCGCCGGGAGGAGCCATTAACCCCGCAGAGAGTCATCTTGGTTAAGGTAGGCGTTGATTCGCGCTGCAATAAGCTTACGCCTGGCATCAAGAAACGCCTTATATTCTTTGGTCTCAAGAAGCCATTCCTCCAGTGGAATTTGTTGGGCCTGCAATTCGGTTTTACCAATCTTGTCAGCAAGTGAAAGCAAATACTCCTTAGGCGACTTGTCGCTGATTGCCCGATTCGTCTTGCCACCAATAAAAGCCAAATTGGAAATGTCGTCTGCCTCGCGTTGTTGATACCCGTCCTTTGATAGTAAGGCTTTGGGGAATATGTGGTGGAACTGGAGTTTGTGCTGGGCACCGCTGTGATCCAGCGAAATAGCTAAGTTTGAATGCCAGTCTTTTGCTCCAGCGCTTCTAAAAGCCAAGAACATTGTCTTAAAGAGCGCGCTACGCTGGTTACGACCTGACAACTCCTCCGGCATGATCTCTAATAGACCGACCTGGTTGCGCAGCCGATCTATTAAGTTCTGAATGTTTCCACCATCACGGATTGACGCAATATCTTGATCAAGCAGCGTCTCGCTTGAACCGCGTGAGTAACGCCCTTTCGCGTTAGCGCTCAAAATCCAATACCGAAGAAGCTTTGATTCCTCTGGGGAAATTTGATAATTCCTTGTATGCCCAAAATATGAAATTGCCACTGCAATAGATGGCGAAGAAAGAAGCGCCGGACTATCGACCCCCAAGTTACTGCGCAGAAAGTTAAGCGCGAAATTCATACCCTCCTTGGCTTCAACCCATGCTGTCTGTAGGCGCTCCAAGGGCAACGAACTGACTGACTTGAAGCGTGACTGACCGGTCGCCATAGCGACAAGATTCTTAAGGTGGGTGCCCAAATCAAAGTCAAACCCAACTTGCCTGCACTCCGCTTGAAACGCTTGGAATGTGCTCAGCGAGTTTTTCCATCGAGCGGTAATTTGCGCAAGGGCGAGATCGGAACTTCTTAACTTAGCGCCAAGTGAGTTGACGCGCACAAATATCTCGGTCACCTCGTTATACGAAAGAGCCCGTTCGAGTATGTCCATGCGATAGACATAACTCTTAATTGCCCTGAGCTTGTCAAGGCGTTGTTGGTAAAGGTCAGCCTTGGGATCATCGAGCGAGGTAACGCCTGCCCGTTTCAAAAACTGATTGTTACTTGAGCTCTTAAAAACATCAGATACTTTTACCCATTGAGGGTTGCTCTGGAGCTTTTTGGTGGAAACCACAAAGGTCATCTGGTTGAAGCGCTGTTGCAAGTCATCACTTGAAGCATCAGCCTGGTCGGGCTCCTCATCACTTTCCTCATTAACATCTGTAACGCCAATTATTTCGACGGGGTGTTCAAGGTTAAAAAGGATATCGATTGGACGCTTTCTGCCGTAAACGTTAACGGGTTCTCCGCGAATCACGGCAGATAGAGATGTGAGGCGTTGCTGGCCGTCAAGTAGCAAGCGTGTGGTCTGATAAGGGTTGGTTTGCTGGCCAACCGCCATTGCCTGAAGCGGCACATCCTCATCTGTTTCCCAGAGCAGAATGGCGCCAGACGGATACCCCCGGTATAGGGAGTCGAGTAGGTCGCGAACACGCGTCGAGCGCCAAACGTACTGACGCTGCATCTCGGGTAGACGAAGTTCGCCGCGCTCAATCATTCCCACCAACTCTTCTACCGTTGCTTCTGCTTTTGCCACTCCATCTCACCCTTTTATTTTTTGCGCTGACCCGTGGCAGGTTCTGTGATCCCATCCACAGCGTTTTCATAGGTTCTATGTAGCCTTTGGAGGTATTTAACTCACTAGTCCATGTGCTTTAAATACCTATTTAGTACTATTTTATCATCGCGTCCACCAAGGTTAAGCTGGTCGCATCCGATCCGTCCCCCAAGCGTCAAACAGCCAAAGCCTGAGCGCACGCATCAGCGCATCACGCCTGCAGTTGGTCCTTCAACAAAAATGAGATATACTCCACGCGTTGCAGCCGTTTAGCTTTCCCTGGCTGCGTACGAGTTCGATCTGGGCAGCGGCACCCCAAAACCGCACACCTCCACGGTCCTTCACCTTCTGGGTGCATGCGTTCAGTGGTCTAACTTTTTCCTAGGCAAGCTTCACTCTCGCGGCTTTTAGCTGTCGCTTTTGCCCATGCCCCGCCACGTGTTGTGGCCGCATGAACCCGGGCCCACCGAGCCTGATTTTTTATTTGTTTATGTCTGTTACCACCAACCATCCTTTCGCCCTTGGCGATTACCAAATTACCCCCCTATCACGCGCCCACGGCGCCAACCGCCACACCGCTTTGTTGTCTATTCGCCGCGGCAAGGGCAGCCAAACGCACGACCGGGTTTACACCTTTAAGCCCGAGTTCAAAACTCAAGACAGCGCGCTGATGTACGCCGCCGCGCAAGGCCGCTATTGGCTGCTTAACCCTGCGTCGCTTTAGTTAACCCACCCAAGGAGGCCGCATGCCCAAAGAAGAACTGATTGAGATGCAAGGCAAGGTGGACGAAATGCTGCCCGATACGCGTTACCGGGTTACGCTAGAAAATGGCCACCAGCTCATTGCATACACCGGCGGCAAGATGCGCAAGCACAAAATTCGCATTCTGGCGGGCGATAACGTCACGCTAGAAATGTCGCCCTACGATTTGTCCAAGGGGCGCATCACGTTTCGTCATATCGAAAACCGTCAGCCCCGCGCCACCGCTGCGCCTGCGTTTAAACGCAAGCGCTGAACATTTTTTTCATATCAACCGTTTTTTTAACCTGTGCCCACATGTCGTAGGGCGCATTTTTCTGAAAGGCTCAAATGAGCAACAAACTTTACGTCGGCAACTTGGCTTACTCGGTGCGCGACGACGATCTGCAACAACAATTTGCTGCCTTTGGCCACGTGCAGTCGGCCAAGGTCATGATGGAGCGTGACACGGGTCGCTCCAAGGGTTTTGGCTTTGTCGAAATGTCCAGCAGCGACGAGGCCGAAGCGGCCATTCGTGGCATGCACGGCAAAAACATGGGTGGCCGTGACCTAACCGTTAACGTGGCCCGCCCCATGGAGCCACGTCCCCCGCGCAGCGGTGGCAATGGCGGTGGCTACCGCGATTCGCGACGCGGCGGCTACTAAGCCCTTAACGCTTACAGCAAAAAGCCAGCGCAAGCTGGCTTTTTTTTGTGCCCAACCCGCCCTTGCTTCACACCGCAGCACACCAATCTTGCGCCTAGAATGGCGGCGCTTCCTGAGTTTTGCGCACCGCATTTGCAGGCGTAGCCCTCCCAAAAAAAGCAACAGGAGATCGCAACATGCGCGACGTCATTTTGGGCCGATATTCATTTTTGTTTTACCCGCCCCTTATTGGTATTGCCTTTTTGGTGGCGGCGCCTGGGCACAACAACGCCATGGTGCTCACCGTGGCCGGTCTGATTGCCTTGGCCTTGTTTGCCCTGGCGGTGCACGACTACTTTCAGCAGCGGCACTCGGTGCTGGCCAATTACCCGGTGTTGGCGCGGTTTCGGTATTTTTTTGAAGAAATTCGCCCCGAACTGCGCCAGTATTTTTGGGAATCAGACGACGACGAGCTGCCCTACTCGCGCAACCAGCGTGCGGTGGTGTACCAGCGCGCCAAGGGCATCATGGCGGTACGCCCGTTTGGGTCTACGCGCGATATGTACCAAAACGATCACGCATGGCTAAACCACTCCATTACCCCTACCCACATCGAAAACGACGACTTTCGATTTTTGGTGGGTGAAGGTCCCAACGCCTACCAAATGTCGGTGCTCAACATTTCGGGCACTTCGTTTGGTGCGTTGTCGCCACCGGCCATTCAGTCGCTTAACACCGGTGCCAAGCTCGGCGGGTTTGCGCACAACACCGGCGAGGGCGGCTTTTCGCCGTACCACAGCGCCGGGGGTGGCGACACCATTTGGCAAATTTCTACGGGCTATTTTGGATGCCGCACCAAAGATGGGCGCTTTGACCCCGATGTTTTTGCCAAAACCGCTGCCAACCCCAACATCAAAATGATTGAGATCAAGCTAAGCCAAGGCGCCAAGCCGGGGCATGGCGGTATGTTGTTGGCGCCCAAGGTTACGCCCATCATTGCGCAAACCCGAGGCGTTGAGGCTTACCAAGACTGTATCTCACCGTCATCACACAAAGAGTTCTCAACCCCCGTTGAGTTGCTGGCTTTTGCCCAGCGCCTGCGCGAGTTATCGGGCGGCAAGCCGGTGGGCATTAAGCTGTGCGTGGGTCACCCGTGGGAATTTTTGTCGATTGCCAAGGCCATGCTAGAAACCGGCCAGCGGCTTGATTTTGTAACCGTTGACGGCTCCGAGGGCGGCACCGGCGCGGCACGCGTGGAATTTACCGACCACCTCGGCACCCCACTAACCGACGGTTTGGTGTTTGTTGACAACGTGCTGCGCGCCGCGGGGCTGCGCGAGCGCGTGAAGGTGGGGGCATCGGGCAAGTTGCTTACCGCGTTTGATATTGCCCGCCACTGCGCCCTTGGTGCAGACTGGGTCAACATGGCGCGCCCGTTTATGTTTACCGTGGGTTGTATTCAGGCACGGGCTTGCTCGTCTGGCGCCTGCCCCACCGGCGTGGCCACCATGGACCCCAAGCGTTACCGGGTCATCGACATCAACGAAAAATCCAAACGTGTGGCCAGCTTTCACAGCTTTACGCGCAACGCGCTTAAAGAGCTGCTTGAATCGGCAGGTGTGCAACACCCGGTGGAGCTCACCCGGCGCCACGTGGTGCGCCGCATGGCGGCCAACAAAATTCAGTTTGAAGAAGATGTCTACCCCCAGGTGCAAGACGGGGCGCTGTTGCGTGGCGACCTAACCCAAGACGAGCGAATTGCGCAGTACTGGGAGCGCGCCTCGGCCCACAGTTTTCACCTTGCGCAGGCTTAATTCATGACACCCTCTCCCACCCCAACCAACGCCTTTAAACAAAGGCTGCGCGGCTCATCGTGCCAAATCGGTTTGTGGCTCAGCCTGGCCAACCCCTATTCGGCCGAGGTATGCGCATTGGCCGGCTTTGATTGGGTGTTGATTGACGGCGAGCACGCCCCCAACGACCTACGCAGCATCTTGGCTCAGCTGCATGTTTTGGCGGGCTACCCCCACACCCAGGCTTTGGTGCGGGTGCCCAACCAACGCAGCGACACCCTAAAGCAGGTGCTCGATTTGGGTGTGCAAACGGTGGTGGTGCCCATGGTTGACACGCCCGAGCAAGCGGCGGCGTTGGTGGCGGCCTGCCGTTACCCGCAAGACGACGGCGGTGGCGGCATACGCGGTGTGGCGGGGGCCAGGGCGTCACGTTGGGGCATGCACCCGCGCTATGTGCACGAAGCCAACGAACAAGTGTGCTTGGTGGTGCAGGCCGAAACCGGTACCTCACTAGAAAACCTTGACGCCATTGCCGCCACCCCTGGCGTTGACGGGGTGTTTATTGGCCCGTCGGATTTGTCGGCTTCGCTGGGCCATGTGGGAGACCCGAGCCACCCCAACGTGCAATCGGCCATCAACGACGCCGTGGCCCGGGTGCAACGCGCGGGTAAGGCGGTGGGTATTTTGTCGACCAACGACGACCAAACCCGCCACTACGTGCAACGGGGTATGAATTTCATTGCCGCCGGGCTTGATACGCGGCTGCTGCTGCAGTCGGCCTCGGCACTGGCACGCCGCTTTGACGACGCACAGCCCACGCGCTAGCTTGTGCTGCTGGGGTGCGCAGCTAAACGCTGGCGCTTATGGCACCCATTACGCCGCCCAAAACGGTGCCAAACACCGTATGCCCAGCCAGCGCAAACGCACAGGTTAACGACGGGTTGGGCGCGTGCCGGGCAAGCAAGCCAGCGCCCATGGCTGGCATAAAAAAGAACCACGGCACCACCACGCTGATCACCCCAAACAGGGCCCCATGGCCCCAGGTGGGTTGAATCATGCCCGCCACCTGCCACAGCGCCCAATAGAGCAGCGCGTAGCCAATGCCCACCAGGTAGTGCAGTGTCCAGCCAATGGCGGCCTCGCGTTCAACCGGGTCGGTTTTGGTTAGGCGATCGTTAAATATCACGCCACGGCGCAGCAGCACCATCAGCCAGCGACCCACCATGGCCCAGTTGCTTGCAGGGTAGCCGCCCAGGCGAAACACCAGGCGCTGCCATAGGTCCAACGCCAGGGTTGCGGCCACGCCGCTGCCAATTACGCCCATCACAATCGTGGTGTCCAATGTTCGCCGCTCCTTTGCCCCAATGGTTGCAACACCGGGCTTTATACGCTTTTTTTTTGGCAACGCCGGGGCTTTGCCCGATATCATCCGGCCATGTCGTTGACCCGCGCTGCCGTTTCTCCCACCGAGCTCATTGATTCGCGCGTGGCGGCTTGGCGCTTGCTGTCGATTTTGTGCTTGATGACGCTGGGCAGCGGCGGCATGTACGTGGTGGCGGTGGTACTGCCGCAGGTGCAGCAAGAGTTTGGCGTGGGCCGGGGCGACGCCTCGTTGCCCTACACCTTGCTCATGATCGGCTTTGGCGTGGGCGGAATGCTTATGGGCCGATTGGCCGACCGCATTGGGCTGCAGCGGGTGTTGTTGCTTGGTGCATTAGGGGTGGGCAGCGGCTTTGTGTTGGCCAGCATGTCTCAGGGGCTGGTTGGGTTTTCGCTGGCCCATGGCGTGCTGTTGGGGCTGCTGGGCAGCTCCACCACGTTTGCGCCGCTGTTGGCCGATACGTCGTTGTGGTGGCGTAAGTACCGAGGGGTGGCGGTGGCGGTGTGCGCCAGTGGCAACTACGCCGCTGGCACGGTATGGCCACAAGCCATGTCGTGGGCCATGCAGCAGTGGGGGTGGCGCCAAGCGTATGTGGTGCTAGGGCTAAGCGCCGCGCTGCTTATGGCGCTTATGGCTTGGCAGTTCAGGCGCCCGGCACCGGCCCAAACACAGGCTGCCAGCACCAATCAAAGCAATTTTTTAGGGCCGCAAGCGCAACCGTTTGGCATGTCGCCGGCGCGCGCCGAAAAAGTGTTGTGGCTGGCTGGCTTAAGCTGCTGCGTGGCCATGGCCATGCCGCAGGTGCATATCGTGGCGTATTGCGCCGACCTGGGTTTTGGCGCGGCGCGCGGGGCCGATTTGCTGTCGCTCATGCTGTTTACAGGCATCGTCAGTCGCTTGGTGTTTGGCATGATCTGCGACCGCATTGGGGGTCTGCGTACGTTGCTGCTGGCCTCGGCCATGCAAATGACGGCCTTGGTGCTGTTTTTGCCATTCAAAGGGCCGGTTTCGCTGGCGGTGGTGGCGGGCTTGTTTGGCTTGTTTCAAGGCGGCATCGTGCCGTCTTACGCCATTGTGGTGCGCGAGCACTTTCCCACCGCGCAAATTGGCCAGCGGGTTGGCTCGGTGATCATGGCCACGCTGTTTGGTATGGCCTTGGGGGGCTGGATGTCGGGGCAGGTGTTTGACCTTACCGGCAGCTACCAAGCGGCTTTTTTGAATGGCATTGCGTGGAATATGCTTAACTTTGGCATCACGGCTTGGCTTTTGTGGCGCGTGAGCGGCCGCCCCACGCCCTGGTGTTTTGCGCCAAAATGGCGTTTATGACATTTGCTCTATCCATGCTTGATTTGGTGGCCGTGCGCCAGGGCCACAGTGTGGCCAGCGCCTTGCAACTTGCTGCCCGCACGGCGCAACACGTTGAGGCACTTGGCTTTAATCGGTATTGGATGGCCGAGCACCACAATTTGGCGGGTGTGGCCAGTTCGGCCACGGCGGTGCTGGTGGGCCATGTGGCGCAAGCCACGCAGCGTATTCGCGTGGGTTCGGGCGGCATCATGCTGCCCAACCACCCCCCGCTGGTGGTGGCCGAGGCGTTTGGCACGCTGGCCGAGCTCTACCCCAACCGCATTGACCTAGGTTTAGGCCGCGCACCCGGCACCGACCCCACCACCATGCGTGCGCTGCGCCGCGACCGGGTAGAAACCGAAGCCGACTTTCCACGCGATGTGCTCGAGCTGCAGCAGCTGCTGGGCGACCCTCAGCCCAATCAACGGGTGCATGCCCTCCCCGGCTCGGGTACCCATGTGCCCATTTGGTTGCTGGGCTCCAGTTTGTTTTCGGCGCAGTTGGCGGCGCAGTTGGGCATGCCGTTTGCCTTTGCATCGCACTTTGCCCCGCGCTACCTTATGCACGCCTTGCAGGCTTACCGCAGCGCCTACCAGCCCTCAACCCGCTGGCCCAAACCCTACGTGGTGATTGGCGTGCCCTTGGTGGCGGCCGACACCGACGCCGAAGCCGAGTGGCTTGCTTCCTCGGTGTACCAGCGCTTCATGGGGATTCTGCGGGGCGACCGTCGCGCGCTGCAACCACCGGTGGCGGGCTATCTGGAGTCTTTGCAACCCCACGAAGTTGCTGGCCTTCAAGACTTTTTGGGTGCAGCGGCCATTGGAGGCCCCGAAACCGTGGCTGAACGCCTGCACGAGTTGCAGCGGTTAACCCAAGCCGACGAGCTCATGCTGGTGTGCGATATCTACGAGCCACAAGCCCGATTGCACGCGCTTACCTTGGCGGCTCAGGCGGCGGCTTTGCCAAGCCGCGCTCTGGCGCAAGCGGCTTGATGCCGTAAGGCTTAAGCACCTGCCACACATGGTCGGGCACCATGCGGGCCATGCGCGCCGGGTGCTCGCGCCTTAGGTGCAGCACGGTTTCTGCAGCTTTCATTTCTACCCGAGCACGAGCAAACTCAAGCCCTTTGGGGCCCAGCTTAGGCATAAGCCAGCCCACAATGGGGCGCAACCAGTTCGGCATGCGGCGCAGTGGCAAGCCACCGGCGGCGCGTTGGGTGTTGGCCACAAAGCCGCGCACCGATCCGGCGCGCCGCCCGCTGCCCGATGGCGCACGCAAACTTACCTCGTTGCCTAAGTAGCTAAGCATCTCAGCCCCCCGGGCGTTGCGCACCAACACCCACTGTTGGCCATTGCCCCCCATGTAGCCCACGGTGATGTCGGCCAAGCGGTTGGTGTAGTCCACACAGGTTCGGCAGGTGGTGGGAAAAAAATCGGCGGGCAAGTCGGCCAGAGGCAGCTGCAAAAACGGCACGCGTCGCACGCGGCCATCGCGGTAGCGCAACTCCACGTGGTAGTCGGGGCAAAACTCGAGGTAGGTGACTTGCTCGGGCTTGGGCTCCAACCGCGCCAAAAACTGGTGAAAGTTATCGGTGGTGGTGTTGTCGGAACACGGCGTGCCTATGGTGTACAAAGCCTGCAGCGGCAGGCTGGGCTGCAAGGCACGCAACGCGTAAATTTGGCACGGAATGCCAATCACCGCCAGGCGCTTGTGCCCTTGGGCCAAGGCCGGCTCAAGCAATTGCAGCAGAGGGGCGTAGCCCATGCGCATGCCACGGCACGCAGCCATGTCTTGCGCCTTGGTGACCAGCACCGGCTGCGGCCGCCAAGCGTCGTTGGGGTGTGGCTGCATGGTCAGCACGGCACTGACGTGGCCTTGCTCCAGCAAACGCTGCGCCAAGGTGGTGGTTAGGCCACTCCACTGTGCCCCGGGGCGCGGCGGCTGCAACCATGCTTGATGCATGCTTTGCACCACCCCAAAGTGGGCGTCGTGCTGCGCATGCGCCGAGCGGCCATGGGCTTGCTGCTCAAGCTCGGGGTAGCGCGGTGCAATGAATTGACAAGCGGTGGCGCAGCGCTTGGGTTCGCTGGTGCGCGAAACCCCGCAGTCCGTGCACAAGTTTCGGTGTGGGGCCGGTGGTGCTACATCCATGCCGCGGCAGCGCCGTCGCGCCGGGGGTCGCTGGCGGCCACGTAGCCGCGCTGCGCAAAATCTGGCTGCCGCCAGATGAATTGCCCGGCGCCAAAGTCTTGATAGCTGTCTTGAATCACAGAAACCTCGTGCCCCATGGCCATCAACCCTTGGGCCAATTGCGGCGCCATGGTGCCCTCTAGGTTCAGCACCTTGCCTTCGTAAAAGCGCCAGCGCGGCGCGTCGCAGGCGGTTTGCACGTTTTGGCCATGATCCAACATGCGCACCAGCGTTTGCAAATGCCCCTGCGGCTGCATGTTGGCGCCCATCACGCCAAACGCCATCACGGGTTCGCCTTGGCGCGACAAAAAGCCCGGAATAATGGTGTGGAAGGGTCGTTTACCAGGCGCCACCCGGTTCGAGGTGTTGGCGCTGTGGGCCGATACCGCAAACGCATGCCCCCGGTTGTGCAAACTGATGCCCGTGCTTGGCTCCACCACACCCGAACCAAAGCCCATGTAGTTGCTTTGTATCAGGCTCACCATCATGCCGTTGGCGTCGGCTGCGCAAAGGTAGATGGTGCCACCACGTCCGCCGTCGCCCGCGCCCATCACCTGGGCTTTTTTCAGGTCGATCAAGCGCGCGCGCTGAGCAAGGTAGTCGGGGTCCAGCAGTTGCGCGGTGCTCAGCGCCATGGCGTGTGGGTCGGCCACGTGGCGATACACGTCGGCAAAGGCCAGCTTCATGGCTTCAATTTGAATGTGGTGCGCCAAGGTGTCGTCGGGCCCCATAGAGGCCAAGTCGAAGTGTTGCACCATGCCCAATGCCATCAGCGCTGCAATGCCTTGGCCGTTGGGTGGCATCTCGTGCACCGTGTAACCTCGGTAGGGAGTGGCAATGGGGGTGACCCATTCGGGTTGATATGCCTGCATGTCAGCCATGCTGAGTGCGCCACCGTGTTGTTGCACAAAGCCGGTCAGTGCCTCGGCCAACTCCCCTTGGTAAAAAGCCTGGCCTTGACTTTTGCCAATGGCCCGCAAGGTGCGCGCCGCCGCTGGCATGGCAAAGTGCTCGCCCACCTCGGGCGCTCGACCATGCGGCATAAACACCTCGGCAAAGCCTGGCTGCTGCTGCAGCAAGGGCACCGCAGCCGCCCATTTTTGTTGCACCACCACCGGCACGGCATAGCCTTTTTCGGCCAGTTCAGCCGCAGGCTCCAGTACATCGGCCAAAGGCAAGCGTCCGTGGCGTTGGTGCAAAGCCACCCAACCGCCCACCATGCCGGGTACCGTAACCGAATCCACGCCGCGCATGGGCGGGGTGGCGCAGTCGTTGCCGTAACGCTGGGTAAAGTAGTCTGGCGTCCACGTCTGCGGCGCCTGCCCCGAGGCATTAAGCCCTTGTAACTGCTTGCCGTCCCACACCATGGCAAACAAATCCGAACCCAGGCCGTTGCTTACCGGCTCCACCAGGGTCATCATGGCCGCCCCTGCAATGGCAGCGTCCACCGCTGAGCCGCCACGCTGCAGCATCAACAAGCCGGCCTGCGCTGCCATGGCGTGCGAGGTGGCCACCACGTTGCGACCAAACACCGGCAAGCGGGGGGTGGGGTAAGGAAACTGGTAAGAGGGGTTGATGTGGGCCATTGCAGAGAGTTAGGTTTTTTCGGGTTCGCTGGCCTGCGCCATGGCCTGCGTGAGAACCTCGGCCGGTTGAGCGCCAGACACGGCGACCCGTTGGTTAAAGATAAAAAAGGGCACGCCTTGCACGCCCATACGCTGCCACTGTACCTGCTGTTCTTGCCGCTGCGCGCGCACCGTGGGGGTGAGTTGGCGGTGCTGCTCCACCCACGACCGATCAAGCCCAAGCGGCTGCAGCACCTGCGCCAATTCATTAAGGTCTGTGAGGTTGCGCCCTTGGCTAAAGTAGGCATCAAACAAGGCCCACATCAGCGCCGTGGGGTCGGGCGCCTGGGCGGTAAGGGCATGCAGCCCCGCAGTGTGTGGCTGATGCGTCATGGCTGCCCAATTAAAGGCAATGCCCTCCTCCGCGCCGATGGCGCTCAGCCGCGACAAATGCGGCGGCTCGGTGGTGCCAAATTTGTTTGTTAGGTACGCGTGCCGGCTGATGCCGGTCTCTGGTATGTCGGGGTTTAGCTCAAAGCCGTGCCAGCGGCGTTGCACCGGTTGCTCAGGTGGCGCTTGTTGCAGGGCTTGCTCCAAGCGGCGCAGCCCCACGTAGCACCAGGGGCACACCACGTCTGAAATGATGTCGATTTGCACGTTGTGTTACTCCAACCGCAGCAAACGCGCCAAATGCATTAGGTCGGTGGCCTCAAAATCCACCGCAAAGCTGGCGCGCGTTTCGCCCGAGTCGGGGCCGTACTCGTCGGGTCGAGCCACAAACCCGGTGCGCAAGCCACACGCCGCAGCGGCTTGCAAATCGTTGCTGTGCGCCGCCACCATCATCACCTCATGCGGCGCCAAATCAAACGCTGCCGCTGCGGTGGTGTACACCACGGCCTTGGGCTTGTAGTCTTGCGCCAACTCGGCGCCCAGTATGGCGTCCCAATGCCAGGCGTTGTGGCGCGCCAAATTGGCCATTAAGCCAATATGCCCGTTGGAGCACGGCGCCAGCAAAAACTGCTGCCTCAGCGCCGCCAAGCCCGGGCCAACATCGGGCCAGGCTGGCAGCGTGTGCCACGCCAAGTTCAGTTTGACGCGGGTGGCGTCGTTAATGGCGTGATGGCCGCGTGCGCGCAGCACCACGTCTAGGTTGCGGCGGTGCAGCGTGTCGAGCTTTTGATACCCCAGCCGGCCGGTGCGCACCTCTTCCATGGCGGGCTGGTATTGCGCACGCCAATCGTCGGCAAAGGCCAACCAGTCATCGCGCACGCCCAGCGGCGCCAGCTGTTGTTCGGCAAAACGCGCCACACCGCTGCGCCAGTCCACCAACGTGCCAAACACATCAAACACCAATGCTCTAATGTGGGTCATGACAGATGCTCCTCAAGAATCCCAGGCCAAGCCAGCCGCTAGGGTAGCGCAAAAGACGCTAACCGGTTTGTGGCCCTTCATGCGGCCATACGCCATGGTGATGACGTTGGCGTTGTTGTTTTTAATGGCAGCCGCAGCCAGCACCTTGGCACTGCCCTTGGCGTTGCGTGAGCTGATTGACCAAGGCATTGCCGCCGGCGTGCAGGGGCAGGCCATGGCGGTGTACTTTGGCTGGCTGATGGCGGTGGCGGCGGCATTGGCGGTGTTTTCGGCGTTGCGTTATTACGCGGTGACGTGGTTGGGCGAACGTATCACCGGCGACCTGCGGCATGCGGTGTACGCGCATGTGCTTAGGCAAAGCCCAGTATTTTTTGAAACCACGCCCGTGGGCGAGGTGCTGTCGCGCTTGGGTAACGACACCACATTAATTCAAACCGTGGTGGGTTCTTCGCTGTCCATGGGGCTGCGCAACGTGGTGATGGGGCTGGGTGCACTGCTGATGCTGGTGTACACCAACCCCTGGCTGATGCTGCAGGTGTTGGCCCTGATGCTGCTGGTGGTGTGGCCCAGTGCATGGCTGGGGCGGCGTGTGCGGCGCTTGTCGCGCGCCAACCAAGACCGCATGGCCGACAGCAGCGCCATGGCCACCGAGGTACTGGCCGCAATTTCAGTGGTGCAAAGCCATAACGCCGAGGGCCGCGAAGGGGCGCGCTTTGCGCAAGCGGTGCGTCAAACCGTGGGCGCGGCGTTGCGCCGGGCACGCGCACGGGCGGTGTTGGTTGGGTTCATTATTCTTACCACCAGCGCCGCCTTGCTATGGGGCTTGTACCTTGGTGTGGTGGCGGTGCAAGAGGGCCGCACCAGTGCCGGTTTGTTGGGGCAAACCGTGATTTACATTGTTTTATTGGCCAGCGCGGTGGCGGTGATTGGTGAGGTGTATGGCGATTTGCAGCGTGCCGCTGGCGCCACCGAGCGCCTAATGGAGTTGCTGGCCACACACACCACCCTGCCTGAGCCCGCGCACCCAGCGGCGCTTACCCCGCCCGCCCAAGGGGCGGCGTTAACGCTAAGCGGCGTGGGCTTTTGTTACCCCTCGCGCCCCAACACGTGGGCGTTACATAAGGTAAGCGCCCAGGTTGAACCCGGGCAAACCGTGGCCGTGGTTGGCCCGAGCGGGGCGGGTAAAACCACCCTTTTTCAACTGCTTTTGCGGTTTTACGACCCCACCACCGGCACCATAACCTTAAACAACGTGGCCCTACCAGAGCTTACTTTGCAACAGCTGCGCCAACATGTGGGCGTGGTGCCACAGGAGCCCATTTTGTTTGCCGGCACCGCACACGACAACATTGCCTACGCCAACCCGGCGGCCAGCGCACACGAGGTTGAGGCCGCCGCCCGTGCCGCCCACGCGCACGACTTTATTACTGCCTTGCCGCAGGGCTACCAAACCGAATTGGGCGAACGCGGCGTGCGTTTGTCGGGCGGACAGCGCCAGCGCATTGCCATTGCCCGGGCGCTGCTAAAAAACCCACCGCTGTTGTTGCTTGACGAAGCCACCAGCGCCCTTGATGCGCAAAGCGAGCGCGTGGTGCAGCAGGCACTTGAGTCGGCCATGCAAGGCCGCACCACCTTGGTGATTGCCCATCGACTCGCCACGGTGCAGCGCGCCGATGTGATTTGGGTTTTTGACCAAGGGCAGCTGGTGGAAACCGGCACCCATACCCAGCTGCGCCAACAGGGGGGGTTGTACGCAAGCCTGGCCGCGCTGCAATTTCACGAACCCGCTCAATAAGCGCTCTGGCGTGCTTTCCGTTACAGTAGAGGCATTGGCTGGAGAGACCCCATGGCAGGATTGCATCCCACCGTCGATCCCGACGGATTACTAGAATTTTCGGTGGTCTACACCGACCGCGCACTCAATCACATGTCGCAGCGCTTTCAGGGCGTCATGCGCAGCTTGCATGCCTCGCTGACAAGCACCTACCACGCCGCCTCGGCCGTGATTGTGCCGGGCAGCGGCACCTTTGGCATGGAAGCCGTGGCGCGGCAATTTGCCAACCAACAATCGGTGCTGGTGGTGCGCAACGGCTGGTTCAGCTACCGTTGGACGCAAATCCTGGACGCAGGCGGTATCGCCAGCCACAGCACGGTGTGCATGGCCCGCCCGCAATCAGACGACGCGCAGGCCGCATGGACGCCCTGCCCCATTGACGAAGTTACCCAAGCCATACGCACACAACGACCGGCGGTGGTTTTTGCGCCGCACGTAGAAACCTCAGCCGGTATGTTGCTGCCCAACGATTACCTAAGCCAACTGGCGCAAGCCACCCATGAGGTGGGCGGGCTGCTGGTGCTTGACTGCATTGCCTCGGGGGCGTTGTGGGTCAACATGCAGGCCTTGGGTGTGGACGTATTAATTACCGCGCCACAAAAAGGCTGGAGCGCTTCGCCAGCCTGCGCCATGGTGATGCTTAGCGAGCGCGCCTTGCAAACGCTAGAAAGCACCAACAGCAGCAGCTTTGCGTGCGACCTCAAACGCTGGCACGGCATCATGCAGGCCTATTTAAATGGTGGCCACGCGTACCACACCACCATGCCCACCGACGCCTTGGTTACGCTAAACCAAACCATGGACGAAATGCACGCCTACGGCTACGACAAAGTGCAAAGCGAGCAATGGGCGCTGGGCCACATGGTGCGCGAGCTTTTGGCTGAGCGCGGCTTTGCCAGCGTTGCAGCCGCGGGCTACGAAGCGCCGGGCGTGGTGGTATGCCACACCACCGACCCCGATTTGCACAACGGCAAAAAGTTCATGCAAGCCGGGCTGCAAACCGCCGCGGGTGTGCCCCTGCAGTGCCAAGAGCCGGCCAGTTTTCGCACCTTTCGCATCGGCCTGTTTGGCCTAGATAAACTGCACCAGCCACAACGCGCGGTGGCGCAGTTGGCCGCTGCACTCGACACCATTGGCTACCCCGCCGCGCACGCCACCACGGTCTGATTCCATGCGTCAGCCCGGCGGACAGCTGCTGGTGGCCTGCCTTGTTGAACAAGGCGTTGACGTGGTGTTTGGCGTGCCAGGCGAGAGCTACCTGGCGGTCCTAGACGGCCTGCACGCGTGGCAGCACGCGATTCGGTTTGTCACCAACCGCCAAGAAGCCGGCAGCGTCTTCATGGCCGATGCCCATGCCCGCTTAAGCGGGCGGCCCGGCGTGTGTATGGTGACACGCGGCCCTGGCGCGGCCAACGCCGCCATTGGTTTGCACACCGCATTCCAAGACTCGGTGCCGTTGGTGATGTTGGTGGGCGATGTGGCCAGCGACACCCGCGACCGCGAAGCGTTTCAAGAAATCGACTTTGCCAGCTTTTTTGGCCCCACTACCAAGGGCTTGGCCAAGCGGGTCGAGCGTGTGGACCACGCCGACCGCATACCCGAGTACGTGGCGCGCGCCTTTGCCACCGCCATGCAAGGGCGCCCTGGGCCGGTGGTGCTGGTGCTGCCCGAAGACATGCTGACTGCCCCAACCGCAGCCCAGCCGGTACCACGCGTTGAGCCCGCAGCCGCCGCACCAACCGCCGCCACCATGCAGGCCATTGCCCAGCGACTGGCGCAAGCCCAACAACCGGTGGTGATTGTGGGTGGCCCGGGCTGGACGCCACAGGCCGCCCAAGACCTACAAAACTTTGCCCAAGCATGGCAGCTGCCGGTGGCCAATGCGTTTCGGGCGCAAGACACCTTTGACAACCATCACCCTTGCTACGCAGGCGACGCCGGCATTGGCATTGCACCGGATCTGGCGCAAGCCATTCGCCAAGCCGATGTGGTGCTGGCGCTGGGCTGCCGATTGGGCGAAATGACCACCAGCGGCTACACCCTGCTTGAGCCCCCTAACCCAACCCAAACGCTGCTGCACCTGCACCCCGCAGCCGACGAGCTCAACCGCGTGTACCACGCCCAAGTGGCGGGTATATGCAGCATGTCCGAGGCCGCCTTGGCCTTGGCAGCCACCCCTGCCCCCGCGCTGATACCGTGGCAGGGTCACACCGAGCGCTTGCGCCAAGCCTACCTTGACAACCTCAAGCCGCCCGCGTCGTCATTCCCCCTGAATCTGGCCGAGGTGGTGCAAACCTGCCAACAATTGCTACCCGCCAACGCCGTACTAAGCAACGGCGCTGGTAACTTTGCTGGCTGGCTGCATCGGTTTTTTTGTTACCACGGCTGGTCCAAAGGCCACCGAACCCAGCTTGCGCCCACGGTGGGCGCCATGGGTTACGGC
>RFXW01000111.1 GCA_009921245.1 Candidatus Fonsibacter lacus
CACAACCATCCCGGCCTCCACCATATACAACAAGGCCGGCATACCACAAATCTCACCCTCCGCCACCAACCCCACGTACACCAAGCAGGGCTACAAAACCGCCTTCCGGGTTGTCGCACATGACGGCCAACTCGGTGGCACCTTGGGCAAGTTTGCAATCAAGGAACTTAAGGGCAAAAACGTCGCCGTGGTAGATGACCGTACCGCATACGGCCAAGGCGTCGCGGACGAATTCGCCAAGGGCGTGAAAGCGGCTGGCGGCGTGGTGGTCACCCGTCAGTACACCAACGACAAAGCAACCGACTTCAACGCGATTCTGACCACCATTCGGGGCAAAAAACCCGATGTTGTCTTCTTTGGTGGCATGGACGCAGTGGCAGGCCCTATGCTGCGGCAAATGAAACAACTGGGGATCAAAGCCAAATTCATGGGCGGCGATGGTATCTGCTCCAGCGGCCTATCCAAGTTAGCGGGTGATGCCCTGGGCGACAACATGGTCTACTGCGCCGAGGCCGGTGGCCAGGTTGGCAAATACGTCAAGCGTATGGACGACTTCAAGGCCCGCTTCAAAGCAGAAATGGGCATCGAAGTCCAGTTGTACGCACCGTATGTTTACGACGCGGTGATGATCATGGGCGAGGCCATGAAACGCGCCAACTCAACGGATCCCCAAAAGTACCTACCAGAGGTTGCCAAAACCAAGTACGACGGCACCATTGGTATGGTCGCATTTGACAAGTTTGGCGATATCCAAAACGGTACGCTAACCTTGTTCACCTACGAAGGCGGCAACAAAAAATTGCTGAAGGTGATTCAGTAATCTGTTGCAGCCCAAGCTCACGACCCGCCCGCTGGCGGGTCTTTTTTTATTCCCCTAAGTACGCAGCTCTGACCTCAGGGCTTTCGAGCAACTCGGCTCCTGATCCCTCCTTGACCAACGTACCAGACTCAAGTACGTAACCGTGGTCGGCAATTTGTAAGGCCAATCGAGCGTTTTGCTCGACCAACAATAGGGTTGTGCCACGCGCAGAAATATCAGCAATAACCTCGAAAATTTTGTCAACCATGATGGGAGAAAGCCCCATGGATGGCTCATCCAGCAACAACAGTCTGGGTTCACCCACCAACGCCCGAGCCATGGCCAACATTTGTTGCTCACCGCCAGAGAGGGTGCCAGCCAGTTGTCGGTAACGCTCCTTCAGTCGAGGAAAAAGCACGTACTGAGCCTCAAGCGCTTCTTGAACCAAGTGGTCGGATCGCCGGGCCGGCGAGCGCGCCTGAGCGCCGATCAGCAAATTCTCATGAATCGTCATTCGAGTAAAAATTCCTCGACCCTCAGGCACCAAAATCAATCCCTTGCTGGGTAGCCCATGGTTAGGTAAGACGTCAATACGCTCACCCGCAAGCCACACGCTACCTGCCACGGGTCGCTCCAACCCAGCGATTGCTTTTAAGGTCGAGCTTTTCCCAGCACCGTTGGCACCAATCAACGCAACAGTCTTGCCGGCGTCAACGTGAAAACTCAGGCCCTTAACCGCCTCAATACCACCGTACTTCACACGCAAACAATCGACGCGCAACAAAGCGCTGTTATCGCTCATGCCTGCGCCTGCCTTCCCAAGTACGCTTCAATAACCGCCGGGTCGCGCTGCACTTCAACAGGTGGGCCCTGCGCAATGGTCTGCCCATAGTCCAAGACAGTCACCCAATCACACAATCCCATAACCAATTTCACATCATGCTCAATCAACAGGATCGTGCTGCCGTCACCACGAATGCGCAGCAGCAGGTCCTTAAGCGCATTCTTTTCGGTGGCGTTCATTCCGGCGGCGGGCTCGTCCAGCGCGAGCAACTTGGGGTCGGTGGCCAGCGCACGAGCAATTTCTAAGCGCCTTTGATCACCATAAGAAAGCGTGGCGGCTTCCACATGCGCGACTTGGCCTAATCCCACGTAATCGAGCAGCTGTTGGCTTTTTGCCCGAATGGTGTCCTCCATTCGCTTAAACCCCGGCGTCCGAAACACCGCACCAATTACCCCCGAATGCCAATCAGAGGTACGCAAATGCCTGCCCACCATGACGTTTTCAATGACCGACATCCGCGCGAAAAGGCGAATGTTTTGAAAGGTCCGCGCAATGCCCGCCTGAACCACTCGATGCACATCCTTGGGGCTGTAGGGCACACCAGCCAAATAAAACTCGCCGTTGTCGGCGGTATAAAGACCGGTGACCACGTTGAAAAACGTGGTTTTGCCAGCGCCGTTGGGGCCGATGAGACCATAAATTTGCCCCGGAGATACCTCAATCGAAACGTCGTCAAGCGCCGTGACTCCACCAAAACGCTTAGACACGCCAATGGCCTGTAGCAAAGGCATGGCTTGCCTATCACGCATGCCGACGCCCCATCAGCCCGTTAGGGCGAAACAGCATGATCAACACCATGGCCAGGCCAAACAATAGCATCCGCAGGGCCTCTGGCGCAATCAGCTCAACACCAAAAATTCCCTCTTGAATGGGCTTGGCAACCAGTCGTAACACCTCTGGGATCGAGTAGAGCAGAATGGCACCCAAAATCACGCCCCACACGTTACCCATGCCACCAAGCACCACCATGGCAACAATGACCACGCTCTCCATCAAGATAAAGCTCTCGGGCGACACAAAGCCCTGAAAGGCGGCAAACATGGCGCCCGAGACACCGCCAAAACTTGCGCCCATTGCGAAAGCCAGCAATTTGACATTTCTCACGTTGATGCCCATGGCCTTGGCTGCGGTTTCATCCTCTCGAATCGCCATCCAAGCGCGTCCAACTCTTGAATCTTGTAGCCGAACGCTAACGACAATCACCACCACCGCGAGAAACACAAACAGGTAGTAATACAACTGCACCGACGGCACGTGCAAGCCACCGACTTGCAATGTCTCACCCAAATCCACTCCCAACACCTTGATCGAATCAATTTTGGCAATGCCCTGCGGGCCGTTGGTGAGGTTAATTGGAGCGTTCAAATTATTAAGAAATATTCGAATAATCTCGCCAAAACCTAGGGTGACGATAGCCAAGTAGTCACCGCGCAAGCCGAGCACTGGTACGCCCAGCAACACGCCAAACAGGGCCGCAAGCAAAGCCGAAAGTGGCACCACCAACCAAATGGAACTGTGCAACCCATCGGGAAAGGTTTGCCGTATCCACTCGAACTGATCAAAGAGATGCGGCGAAGCCAACAACGCGTACATGTACGCCCCCACGGCGTAAAACGCAACGTATCCCAAGTCAAGCAGACCCGCGTAACCCACCACGATGTTCAGCCCAAGCGCCAGCATGATGTAAAGGCTTGCAAAGGCCAATATTCGAATCCACGAGTTGCCAAAATAACCTGCCACAAAGGGCAACAGCAACAACGCCAACCCCACCAACAGGGCTGCCCACGTGGCGTTTTTTCCGGTCAGAGATACAGTCATGCGGCCACCACCGTTACGCGCGGTCCGCAACCCGCTCGCCCAACAGCCCCGAAGGCCGAACCAGCAACACCAAAATCAGCACAGCGAACGCGAATATGTCTTGGTAATGACTACCCAAAAATCCGCCCGTGAAGTCCTCAATATATCCTGCCCCCAGGCTCTCGAGCACACCCAATAACAATCCACCCAACACGGCACCCGGTACGTTCCCAATGCCGCCAAGTACCGCCGCAGTGAAAGCCTTTAGGCCAGGCATGAATCCCATTGTGAAATGCACGATGTTGTAATTCATGGCCACCAGCAGACCCGCCACCGCCGCCAATGCCGCACCCAGCATAAAGGTCAGTGCGCGCACGCGGTCGGGATTGACCCCCATCAGTGTGGCCATGCGAGGGTTTTCGGCCACGGCACGCATGGCGCGGCCCAGGATCGTTTTTTGTATCAACACGATCAAACCCGCCATCATGACGGCTGCGACCACCAGAATCAGCAACTGCTTGGGCGCCATATAAACACCCGCCACCTCAATCGGTGTTGTGGGCATTAAGTCAGGGAATGTCTTGGGATTAGGGCCGCCGATGATCATGGCCAAGGTTTGCAACACAATCGACATGCCAATTGCTGTGATGAGAAGCGACAGACGCGGGGCGTTTCTTAACGGTCGGTACGCCAAACGCTCGATCAAGGCCGACAAAACCATACAAGCGGGAACCGCAACCACCACCGCAGCCAGCATTAACCAAATATTGCCTAGCTCAGGAAATGCCGCTTGCAGCACGGAGACCACCAACAGGCTAACCATGGCACCAATCATCAACACCTCGCCATGAGCAAAGTTGATGAGTTGCAGAATTCCGTACACCATGGTGTAGCCCAACGCCACCATGGCGTACACGCTACCCAACACAAGGCCGTTAAAGATCTGTTGTAAAAAAATGTCCAAAGGGCGCCCCGGCCAACTTCGCAAGCTGATTGGTTTAACCGGCCTAGTTTAAGTCAAAACCCCCCAGCTCCGTCGCCCCTCTCTCTCCCGGTAAACCCTACATCACCGCACCCAATTGCCAAGGCACAAACTCATTTTGACCATAGCCGTGATGCTCACTTCGCGTCTGCACCCCCGAGGCCGTGCGCAACAACGTCTGAAAGATGTGTTCGCCCATTTCTGCCACGCTGCACTCGCCCAGCACAATGCCGCCGCAATCGATGTCGATGTCGTCGGCTTGGCGTTGCGCCAGCGCCCGATTGGTGGCCAGTTTGAGCGAGGGCGCAGGGGCGCAGCCGTAGGCGCTGCCGCGTCCGGTGGTAAATGCCACCAAGTTGGCACCACCGGCCACTTGGCCGGTCACGCTCACCGGGTCGTACCCTGGGGTGTCCATAAACACCAATCCTTTGGTGTGCAGCGCCTCAGCGTACTCGTGAACAGCTTGTAAGTTGCTGCTGCCACCTTTGGCTACGGCCCCTAACGATTTCTCCAATATCGTGGTCAGTCCACCGGCCTTGTTCCCAGGCGATGGGTTGTTGTCCATTTCGCCGCCGTGCATGGCGGTGTACTGTTCCCACCAGCGAATACGCTCCAGCAAGCGGTTGCCCACCTCGGCGTTGACGGCGCGCCGCGTCAGCAGATGCTCGGCGCCGTATATTTCTGGCGTTTCGCTCAACACCACGGTGGCACCGTGCGCCACCAAGCGGTCGGCTGCCACGCCCAAGGCCGGATTGGCGCTCACGCCCGAATACCCGTCTGAGCCGCCGCACTGCAGCCCCAGGGTCAGGTGCGCCACGTCGCAGGGCGTGCGCCTGACTTGCTGGGCTTTGGGCAACAACTGTTGAATGAGTTCAATGCCTGCGGCTACCGTGGCCGAGGTACCACCGCTGTCTTGAATGTTGAAGGTGCGCAACGAGTCGGCCTCGGTCAAATGCGAGTTTTCTAGCCACGCGGCCACTTGATTGCCCTCGCAGCCTAACCCCACCACCAACACCGCAGCAAAGTTGGCGTGTCGCGCGTAGCCGGCCAGGGTGCGCTGCAACACCCGCATGCCTTGGCCTTGCACATCCATGCCGCAGCCGGTGCCATGCGTAATGGCCACCACACCGTCAACCGCTGAAAAATTTTGCAGTGCATGGGGCCGGTGCATGCGAGAAAAATGCGCAGCAATGGCGTGCGCCACGGTTGCCGAACAATTCACGGTAGACAACACGCCGATGTAATTGCGGGTGGCGACCCGGCCATCGGCGCGAACCAAACCATCAAACGTGGCATGCTCGCGCGGTGGCTCAGGCCTGACATCGCTGCCCATGGCGTAGTCACGAACCAGCTGCCCCTTGCTTGACCCCAGACCCAGGTTGTGCCCATGCACGTGCTCGCCCGACGCAATGGGGCGGCTGGCAAAGCCAATGATTTGGTTGTAGCGCCGCACCGGATCACCTGGTTGCAACGCCCGGCGTGCGATTTTGTGTCCAGCTGGAATCAGCCCCCTTGCCGTTACCGCCCCGGGCAACGGTTGCCCACCGAGCAGCTGATGCCGCGCAATCCAAACATCATCGTTGGGGTGAAGCTCGATCACGGGTTGCTGCATGATCAATCCATTTTGACAGACAACACCGATGGGCGCCGCGATTCGCTAAGCACAT
>RFXW01000112.1 GCA_009921245.1 Candidatus Fonsibacter lacus
TTGTCAAAAGCCTGTTTCAGCCCCTCTCGTGTGGCCGTGGCGTGTTGCAAATCGGCGGCCTGAAAACGCACGCTTTGGTCGTATTCCCACTGCGCCTCGGGCTTGATTTGGGCGCGCACACCGGGGCGCTGCAGCAGCGGCTTGAGTTTGTTGCCCACCAACACGTTGCGCCACAGCAGCCACGCTTGCCACACGTCGTCAAGGTTTACGCGCAAGTGGGCTTGATCAACGTGGCAGCCCACGTCAGACAGTCGCCCAAGCGCCTGTTGGCAAAGCGCCAAAATGCCGTCTTCAAACGCCAGGTGGCCGCCCAAGTCACCCAGCCAGCCCACCCGCACCCCGGGTGCGGCGGGGCTGACCGGGGGCCTGAATTGCGCTGGGTTGTCGGCCAGGGCGTGGGGGGCCTTGGGGTGTGGGCCAGCCAAGGTGGCCAGCATCATGGCCAAGTCGTCGATGTGTCGGGCCATGGGGCCTTCGGTGCCCAGTGGATCCAACACGTCGGGCGCCGGTGAAAGATACGGCACCCGCCCGGGCGTGGGGCGCAGGCCAAACACATGGTTCCAGCCGGCTGGGTTGCGCAAGCTCCCCATAAAGTCCGAGCCATCGGCCACAGGCAGCATGTGCAGGGCCAACGCCACGGCGGCGCCTCCGCTGCTGCCGCCTGCGCTTAGTTGCGGGTTCCATGCGTTGCGGGTGGCGCCAAACACCTCGTTAAAGGTGTGTGATCCCAGCCCAAATTCGGGGGTGTTGGTTTTGCCCACAAAAATCGCGCCCTGAGCCCTAAGCCGAGCCGCCACCAAACCGTCTTGCGTCGGGTGCAGCGGGTGCAGCGCCAACGAGCCCATGCTGGTGGGCAGTCCAGCCACGTCGCTTAAGTCTTTAACCGCCTGGGGTATACCGTGCAGCCAGCCGTGGTGTTCGCCGCGTGCCAAGGCTTGGTCGCAGGCGCGCGCCTGCGCCAGCAGCGTGTCGCCGTCCACCAAACTCACCAGCGCCAGGTGTGCCGGGTTGTAGCGCGCGATTTGTGCCAGTGTGGCGCGCATCCATTCTTCGCAGCCAATTTGACGTTGGGCAATGGCTTGGCTTAAAGCCAACGCCGAGTTGTTAGGGATATCCATAATCGGTGTGGGTGAATTTAAGTGGCATAGTCCGACCGAGCGGTTGAATTATCGGACTGTCGCGGTTCAACCTGTCTTTTATTTTCTCACCATCCAAAAAAGGAGAGCCCATATGAGGCGTCGAAACTTGGTTTCACTGGTTGCCGCGGTTGGCTTGGCTGCCTCCATGCTGGCAACCCCATCCATGGCCGACGACAAGCGCGTGCTGCGGGTGGTTCCGCACTCCAACTTAAGCGTGCTGGACCCGATCTGGACCACCGCTTACATCACCCGCAACTACGGTTACATGGTGTACGACACGCTGTTTTCAGAGGACTCCAAGGGCCGTATTCGCCCACAAATGGTGGACACCTACACCTCAAGCGCCGACCTTAAAACCTGGCGCTTTAAGCTGCGCCCGGGCCTGAAGTTTCATGACGGTGCCAAGGTGACCAGCGCCGATGTGGTGGCTTCTATTAAGCGTTGGGGTGCCAAAGACGCCTTTGGCGGTGTGCTCATGGCCAACGTCGACAGCTTTGATACACCCACAGAAGATCACTTCGTGATCAAGCTCAAGAGCCCCAGCGGCATCGTGGTTGATGCCTTGGGCAAAGTGTCGTCCAACGTGCCTTTCATCATGCCCGCGCGCTTGGCCAACACGCCTGCCAACGAGCAAGTTAAAGAGGCCATTGGTTCGGGTCCGTACAAGTTTGTGGCCGACGAATTCGTGTCGGGCTCCAAGGTTGTGTTTGAAAAATTCGCCGACTACGCCCCCCGTACCGAAGCCGCCGATGGGCTGGCTGGCGGCAAGGTGGTGAACTTTGACCGGGTTGAGTGGGTCATCATCAAAGACGCCGAGACCGCGGTGAACGCGCTCAGGGCCGGCGAGGTCGACATGATCGAGCAGCTGCCCTTCGAGAAGTACTACTCGGTGAAGAAGATGGACGGCATCAAGGTTGAGGACTACTCGCCCGCCGGTTTGCAGTACATCCTGCGCTTTAACCACACCTTGCCCCCGTTTGATAACGTCAAGGTGCGTCAAGCGGCCATGATGGCGCTGACGCAAGCGGCGTTTATCAAGATTCAGGTGGGTGTGCCCGAGCTTGGACGCCTGTGCCGCAGCATGTATCCGTGTGGCACCGCTTACGCGGATGAAAACACCGGCTACTTCACTGGCAAAGCGCAAATCAAAAAGGCGCGTGCCATGCTTAAAGAGGCTGGCTACGACGGCACGCCGATTGTGCTGATGCGCCCCACCGATTTGTCGGTGATTGCCAAGATTCCGCTGGTTGCCGAGCAGCAGCTCAAGCAAGCGGGCTTTAATGTCAAGCTCGAGCAAATGGACTGGGCCTCTTTGGTGGCACGTCGTGCCAAAAAAGACCCAATCGGCCAGGGCGGCTGGAACATCTTCCTAACCGCTTGGAACGCCGCTGACATTGCCAGTCCGCTCACCATGGCCATGTTCAACGTCAAGGCCGAGGGCAAGGGCTGGTTTGGCTGGCAAGAAAACGCCGAAATCGAGTCGTTGAAGCAAAAATTTGCGGCCACCACCGACATGGGCGAGAAAAAGAAAATTGCCTCAACCATCCAAAAAATTGCGTTCGACACCGCATCGCACGCACCACTTGGTCAGTACCGCAGCCCGGCTGCGCTGCGTGACAATGTGGTAGGCTTGCTGCGGACGGCTGGCCCCCCGGTGTTTTGGAACATGCAAAAGAAATAAGCCGCACAATTTTCGTTAGCATGGCTCGGGTGCGCGAAAAGGATATGTAAGGAGAGGGAGTCATGCTGAATTTTTTGGTGCGCCGCCTGCTGGCGGTTGTACCGGTGTTGTTGGTTGTGTCGCTGGTGGTGTTCCTTATTCTTAGGCTCGCCCCCGGCGACCCCGCCGCCGTTATTGCCGGCAACAGTGCCACCAACGCCGATATTGAACAAATCCGTGCCGCCCTTAACCTAGACCGGTCATTGCCCGTGCAATACGGCTTGTGGCTGGCCGATGTGGTGCGCGGTGATTTGGGTTACTCGTACTTTCTTAATTTGCCGGTTACCACTTTGGTGGAGCAGCGGGTCGAGCCCACCTTGGCGCTGGCCTTGGGTACCTTGGTTTTTGCCGTGTTGTTGGCGGTGCCACTGGGCACGCTGGCGGCGTGGCGCATGGGCGGCTGGCTGGACCGGGCGTTGTCGGTGCTGTCGGTGGCGGGTTTTTCGGTGCCGGTGTTTGTGGTGGGCTACGTGCTCATTTATCTTTTTGCCATGCAACTCGATTGGTTGCCGGTGCAGGGGTATCGGTCATTCGCCGAGAGCTCACTGTGGGATTGGGCGCGCCAGCTGCTGATGCCGTGGTTTGCGCTTGGCATTATTTACATTGCCCTGATCGCGCGCGTCACGCGTGCCAGCGTGTCGGAAGCCCTAACCGAAGACTACATACGCACCGCCCGCGCCAAAGGCTTGGGCGAGTCAGCGGTGCTGCTGCGCCACGCTTTGGCCAACGCCGCGGTGCCCATCGTTACCGTGATCGGCATTGGCGTGGCCTTGCTTATTGGTGGAGTGGTGGTGACCGAAACGGTGTTTGCCATTCCGGGTTTGGGCTCGTTCACGGTAGACGCCGTGCTCAATCGCGACTTTCCGGTGATTCAAGGTTTGGTGTTGTTGTTTGCGGTGTGCTACGTGGTGGTGAACCTGCTTATCGACCTAAGCTATCTTGTGCTCGACCCCCGTATTAGGTACTAGCCATGGATTCCACTGCCAAAAAATTATGGGCCAACGCCTCGGTGCGTTTTGGTGTGCTGGTATTGGGTTTTATGTTGCTCATGGGGTTGGCCGCCCCCTGGTTGGGCACGGTTGACCCGGCCAGCATGGATTACAACCAAGTCAATACCGTCGCTGGAACCAGCGATGTGTTTATCAACGCTGACGGCGACGAAATCGAACACACCTTTTGGTTTGGCACCGACCATTTTGGCCGCGACATATACAGCCGTGTGGTGTATGGCGCGCGCGTCTCGCTCATGGTGGCGGTATCGGCGGCGGTGCTGGCGCTGTTGTTTGGCTCTGTCATTGGGATGTTGTCGGGCTACTTTCGCGCGTTTGATATGGCGCTGATGCGCGTCATGGATGGCTTAATGGCGATCCCGGCGATTTTGTTGGCGATTGCGCTGGTGGCGGCCTTGGGCGCCAACGTCGCCACGGTGGTGGTGGCCATTGCCGTGCCCGAAATTCCTCGTGTTTCGCGCTTGGTGCGCTCCTTGGTGCTTACCTTGCGAGAGGAGCCTTTTGTAGAAGCGGCGCGCGCTTTGGCCACCCCCACGCCGGTGATTTTGTGGCGCCATATCTTGCCCAACGCCATGGCCCCGTTGATTGTGCAAGGCACCTTTGTGGCGGCATCGGCGGTGTTGCTTGAAGCGATTTTGAGCTTCTTGGGTTTGGGCTTGCCGCCCGATATCCCCACCTGGGGCAACATCATGGCCGAAGGGCGGGTGCAGTTCAGTGAGTTCCCGGGCAACGTGCTTTACCCCGCGTGTTTTTTGGTGCCCACGGTGTTGGCGCTCAACCTGCTGGGCGACGGTCTGCGCGACGTGCTAGACCCCAAATTTGCCAAGCGGGGAGCCTAGCCGTGGAGCTGACGTTACAGATAGATGATTTATCGGTGGCGCTGCCGGCAGGGGCCGACCGCGCCCACGCGGTACAAAACATCTCACTGACCATTGCCCCTGGGCAAACGCTGTGTGTGGTGGGTGAATCGGGCTCGGGTAAGTCGGTTATGGCCACCACGGTCATGGGCTTGTTGGCGCGTGAGCTGCGGCCGGTGGGTGGGCAGGTGATACTGCAAGGCGAGTCGCTGTTGCAGGCCAGCGCCTCGCGCCTGCGCGATTTGCGCGGCAAAGCCATGGGCATGGTGTTTCAAGAGCCCATGACGGCGCTTAACCCCGTCATGACCTGCGGTGAACAAGTCGACGAGTTGCTGCGCACGCACACCTCGTGGTCGCCGGCGCAGCGCCGCACCGAGATTGAGCGCGTGTTTGCGCGGGTGCGCCTGCCCGAGCCACAACGCATGTATCGCAGCTACCCGCACCAGCTCAGTGGTGGGCAGCGCCAGCGCATTGTGATTGCCATGGCGGTGATTCTTAAACCCGCGTTGTTGATATGCGATGAACCCACCACCGCCCTCGATGTCACCACACAAAAAGAAATTTTGGGCTTGATTGCCGAACTGCAACGCGAGCAAGGCAGCGCGGTGCTGTTTATCACGCACGACATGGGAGTGGTAGACGAAATCGCCGACAACGTGCTGGTTATGAACCAAGGCGAGGCCGTGGAGTCGGGCACACGGCAGCAGGTGTTGCAGTCTCCGAGTCAGCCTTACACGCGCGATTTGCTTGCTGCGGTGCCGGGGCTCAAGCCGCCGCCGGCGCGGGTGCTGCCACAGGGACGGCAACTGCTGCGCGCCGAAGCGGTAAGCAAAACCTACGTCAGCCGTGATTGGATGGGCCGCTCATCCAGCACCCACGCCTTGCAAGACGCCAGCGTGGCGGTGCAACAGGGCGAAACGGTGGGCATTGTGGGCGAATCGGGCTCGGGCAAAAGCACCTTGGCGCGCTGCATCATTCGCCTGATCGACCCCAGCGCCGGCAACATTTGGTGGGAAGACGACGACGTGGCCGCTCTGTCTGAGCGCCAAATCAGGCCGCTGCGGCACCGGGTGCAGGTGGTGTTTCAAGACCCCAACCGCTCGCTTAACCCGCGTCGCACGGTGGGGCAGTCGATTGTGGAGGGCGCCATTAACTTTGGTGCCAAACCGTCTGAGGCTTGGCGCTTGGCCGAGCAGCTCATGGGCCAGGTGCGGCTACCGCCCGAGGCCCTTAGCCGCTACCCCACCCAGTTCAGCGGTGGGCAACGGCAGCGCTTGGCCATTGCCCGTGCACTGGCGTGCAAACCCAGCGTGCTGGTGGCAGACGAGGCGGTGTCGGCGCTGGACGTGAGCGTGCAGGCGCA
>RFXW01000113.1 GCA_009921245.1 Candidatus Fonsibacter lacus
TTACATGGCCATGAACCAGGCCTTGGCCGACTTGCACCGCTGCGACGTGGGCGCGGCTGGCCTGACTGACTTTGGCCGCGCCGGGCAGTATGTGGAGCGCCAAATCGCGCGCTGGAGCAAGCAGTACGTGGCCTCGCTGACCCAATCGATTCCCGCCATGGACCGGCTCATGGCATGGCTGCCGGCGCATATGCCGCATTCGGCCACACAGCAGCAGCAAGCGTCGGTGGTGCACGGCGACTACCGTTTGGACAACGTCATGTTTGCCCCCGATCGGGCACAGGTGATTGCGGTGCTCGATTGGGAGCTTTCGACCTTGGGCCACCCGCTGGCCGATTTCAGCTACCACTGCTTGGCGTGGCACATTGAGCCCGGCGCGTTTCGCGGCATCGGTGGCCTGGATTGGGCGGGGTTGGGCATTCCCACCGAGGACGAATACATCCAAGCCTACTGCCTGCGCACCGAATCCACCGACGCGGCAGCCCTGCAAAGCGATTGGAATTTTTATTTGGCGTTTAACTTTTTTCGTTTGGCTGCGATCTTGCAAGGTATTGCCAAACGCATTGAAGACGGCACCGCCGCCAGCGACCAAGCCATGGCCTCTGCCGCCGGTGCGGTACCCATGGCGCAACTGGGCTGGCACTTTGCACAAAAACACGAGGGAAAAACAGGAGCAACAGCGTGAATTTTGATTTCAGCGACAAAGTAAAAGGCTTGCAACAGCGTCTCAGCGCGTTCATGGCGGAGCACATATACCCCAACGAGGCACGGTTTTTACAAGAAATCGAAACCAACCGCGCCGCAGGTAACGCATGGATTCCCACTAAGTTGATCGAGGAACTCAAGCCCAAGGCCCGCGCCGCCGGCGTTTGGAACTTGTTCTTGCCCAACTCGCCGCGGGCGCCCGAGGGCTTGACCAACCTGGAATACGCGCCACTGTGTGAAATCATGGGCCGTGTGCCCTGGGCGCCTGAGGTATTCAATTGCTCGGCCCCCGACACCGGCAACATGGAAACCCTGGAACGCTACGCCAGCGAGGCCATCAAAGATGCCTGGCTCGAACCCTTGCTGCGCGGCGACATTCGCTCGGCCTTCTTAATGACTGAGCCCGATGTGGCGTCGTCCGATGCCACCAATATTCAGTGCCGCATTGAGCGTGACGGCGACCACTACGTGCTCAACGGGCGCAAATGGTGGAGCTCGGGCGCGGGCGATCCGCGCTGCAAGGTGTTGATCGTGATGGGCAAAACCGACCCCGACGCGGCCAAGCATCAACAGCAATCCATGGTGGTGGTGCCTGCCGACACCCCGGGTGTGGAGGTGCTGCGCCCCCTTACGGTTTTTGGCTACGACGATGCACCGCACGGCCATATGGAAGTTCGCATGACCAACGTGCGCGTGCCGGCCGACAACATGCTGTTGGGCGAAGGTCGAGGCTTTGAAATCGCCCAAGGGCGCTTGGGCCCGGGCCGTATCCACCACTGCATGCGCAGCATCGGCGCGGCCGAACGGGCGCTGGAGCTGATGTGCGCACGGCTTAATGCACGGGTGGCGTTTGGTAAACCCATCAGCGAGCACAGCGTGTGGCACGAGCGCATTGCCCAGGCGCGCTGCATGATTGAACAAGCACGCTTGCTCACCCTAAAAGCCGCCTACATGATGGACACCGTGGGCAACAAACAAGCACGGGCCGAAATTGCCATGATCAAGGTGGTGGCGCCGAACATGGCCTGTGACATTTTGGACTGGGCCATTCAGGCGCACGGCGGCGGTGGCGTAAGCGGCGACTTTCCGCTGGCCTACTCTTACGCCAATCAACGCACTTTGCGCTTGGCCGATGGTCCAGACGAGGTCCACAACGCCGCCATTGCCAAGTTGGAATTGGCCAAGCACAGTGTGTACGCCAAAGAAGTGGACATGCCCGTTACGCGCGGCGCCTAAGCGATTGCGCGACAATACCGGTTTGTTTTAACTGGAGCCTAGGCATGATCGACGTTTACTCTTGGGCCACGCCCAACGGCCACAAAGTGCACATCATGCTGGAAGAATGCGGCCAGCGCGAGGGGCGCGACTGGCGCGCCATTCCGATCAATATCGGCACTGGGGATCAGTTCAACGCCGACTTTTTGCGTATCAGCCCAAACAACAAAATCCCGGCCATGGTTGACCCCCAAGGGCCAGACGGCAAACCCTTGCAGTTGTTTGAGTCAGGCGCCATGCTGGTTTACCTGGCCAGCAAGTTCGGGCGCTTCATGCCGCGCGGCGACCGCGCCAAATTCGAGGTGCTGCAGTGGTTGATGTTTCAAATGGGCGGCGTGGGCCCCATGCTTGGGCAGGCGCATCACTTTCGTATTTACGCACCCGAAAAAATCGACTATGCCTACAACCGCTACTCGAACGAAGCCAAGCGTTTGTACGGTGTCATGAACAAACAAATTGAGCGCACCGGGCACTTCATGGCAGGCAAGCAGTACACCATTGCCGACATGGCGATTTTTCCGTGGTTGCGCAGCTGGGAAAACCAAGGCATTGACTGGGCCGACTACCCCGCGCTCAAGGATTGGTTTGACCGCATCGCGGCGCGTCCAGCGGTACAACGCGGCGTGCAGGTGCTCACGCACCTGCGCAAACCGCTGATGGATGCCCAAGCCAAAGAAATGCTGTTTGGCGCTTCACAATACCAAAAGCGTTAGCCTGCCTCAGTGTTTACCCTTAGTGGCCCGGTGGCGAGTCGGGCTAGCATATCGTTTTTCTTACCCAATTGGAGTGTTGCATGAAGAGGCTGTCTCTGAAGTTTGGCGCAAGCCTGTTTGCCATGGCTTTGGCCAGCGGCATGGCCATGGCGCAAGACATTAAATTTTTCACCATCGGCACCGGCGGCACGGCCTACACCTACTACCCCGTGGGCGGCATGATTGCCAACGCCATCTCCAAGCCGCCCGGCTCGCGCGAGTGCGGCAAAGGCGGCAGTTGCGGGGTGGACAACCTCATCGCCTCGGCGGTGTCGTCGCGCGGTTCGGTGGATAACATCAACGCCATCATGTCGGGGTTACGTAACTCGGGCTTTGCGCAATCCGATGTGGCTTACTGGGCCTACACCGGCACCGGCACCATGGAAGGCAAGCCACCGGCCAAGGGCTTGCGCACCATTGCCGCGTTGTTTGAAGAGCACATCCACTTGGTGGCGCGGGCCGACAGCGGCATCAACACCGTAAAAGACCTCAAGGGCAAGCGTGTATCGGTTGACGAGCCTGGCTCGGGCACCCGGGTTGACGCCACTTTGATCCTCGAAGCCAACGGCATGAGCTTGAATGACCTCAAGGCAGCCGAAGCGCTCAAGGGCAACGCCGCGGTGGATGCGCTGCGCAACGGCAAGATCGATGCACTCTTTGTTGTGGCGGGCTACCCCACCGGCGCGATCGTTGACTTGGCTTCGTCAGAAAAAATCAAGCTCGTTCCTATCGATGGCGCGGGTGCCAAGGCGTTGACAAGCAAGTACGGCTTCTTCTCGTCCAGCGCCATTCCGGCAGGGACCTATGAAGGTGTGCCAGAAACCACCACCGTGGCGGTGGGTGCGCAGTGGTTTACCTCAGACAAAGAAGACGCCGACCTGATTTACGCCATCACCAAAGCGCTGTGGAACGACGAAAGCCGCAAGCTGATGGATACCGGTCACGCCAAAGGTAAAACCATTACCCCCGCAACCGCACTGTCTGGTGTGGGTGTGCCGTTGCACGCAGGTGCCGAGCGCTTTTACAAAGAGGTTGGCTTGATCAAGTAAATTTTGGTCTAAGCCAACCACATCACAACCCAGGCCCACAAGGCCTGGGTTTGTTTTTGGGGCCCCATCATGAGCGATACCGCCAACGATCCTCTCAAAACCAGCGAACTCGAAGCGCGCTTCGACCGCGAAACCGCGTTTCGTACCTTGCCGCCGTGGCTCAACCACGGCGTGGTAGCCACCTTGTTTGTGATGGCGGTTTACCACTTTTGGGCGGCTGGCTTTGGCAACATGATGGAGCTTTGGCATCGCGCCATTCATATTGCGTTTGTGCTGGGCTTAACTTTTGTGCTGTTCCCGCCGCGTCGCGGAGGCACCGGAAAAAGCGCGTGGCTGGACCCATTGTGTGCCGTTCTTACGGTGGCTGCCGCGCTTTATCTGCCCATGCTGTCGCCAGAGGCTTTGGCGGAGCGGGTGGGCAACCCGTCAACCCAAGATGTGCTGGCTGGCTCGGTGTTGCTTGTGCTCACGCTGGAGGCTGCGCGGCGCGCAGTTGGCTGGACGCTGCCCTTGATTGCACTGATATTCATGGCGTTCGCCCTTTTTGGCCCTTGGGCGCCCGGGGCGCTTAAGCACGGGGGCACCAGTTGGCTGGGCTTGGTCAACCACCTGTATCTGACCAATCAAGGCATATACGGCGTGGCCATTGGTGTGATGGCGCAGTACGTGTTTTTGTTTGTGGTGTTTGGCGTGTTGGCCACACGTATTGGCTTGGGGCAGTTGTTTATTGACTTCGCCACCGTGGTGGCCGGACGCTACAGCGGCGGCCCTGCCAAAGTGGCGATTTTTTCATCGGCCATGATGGGAACCATCTCGGGCTCGTCCATTGCCAACACCGTAACCACCGGCACGCTCACCATTCCCGCCATGAAAAAGGTGGGCTACCCACCACACTTTGCCGGGGCGGTAGAGGCAACGTCTTCAACCGGTGGCCAAATCACACCGCCGATTTTGGGGGCGGCGGCGTTCATCATGGTGGAGTACCTTGAGCTGCCGCTGCGCGATATTTTGGCAGCGGCACTGTTTCCGGCCTTGTTGCACTATTTTGGTATTTTCATCATGGTGCACCTTGAAGCACGCAAGCTGGGCTTGCGTGGCCTGGAAGCGCACGAGCTGCCGCCACTTTGGGCGGTGCTGCGCAAGCATTGGCTTTCGGTGGTGCCGTTGGTGTTGTTGGTTTACTTTATTTTGGCTGGCCGCACACCCGACTTTGCCGCGGTCTACGGCATCATCAGCTGCATCGTTGTCGGCTTTTTGCAGCCGCACAACCGACTCACGTTCAGCGCGCTCTACCAAACCGTGGCCAAGGGAGCGAGTCAAACCCTGGCCGTCGGCGCCGCTGCGGCCTGCGTTGGCATCATTGTGGGTGTGGTGACGTTAACCGGCGTGGGTTTTCGCTTGGGCTTTGTGGTGGTGCAAACGGCCACCGACATCAGTCAGGCTATTAGCGGCTTTTGGCCGCTGTCGATGTTTGAACCCAGCGACTGGATTTTGTTTTTCACGCTGCTTTTTATTGCGCTGGCTTGTATTGTGATGGGGGCAGGTATTCCCACCACCGCCACCTACATTATTTTGGTGGCGGTCGCCACCCCCGCGCTCACCCAACTCGGGGTGGAGCCGCTGGTGACGCACTTTTTTGTTTTTTACTATGGGGTGCTGGCCGACATCACGCCGCCGGTGGCGCTGGCCGCTTACGCTGCCGCGGGCATCGCCGGGGCGAACCCATTTCGCACCGGCAACACCGCGTTTCGGCTGGGTATTGCCAAAGCCTTGGTGCCCTTTGTGTTTGTGTATTCGCCCTCGTTGCTGCTGGTGGCCCAAGGGTTTTCTTGGGAAAGTTTTGCCGTTACCCTGGCCGGCGCCATGATGGGCATTGCCCTGATTGGCATTGCTTTTACCGGGTATTGGCGTGCACCGATCGCCGTTTGGGAGCGTTATTGGCTGCTCGCGGTGGCGTTGCTGTTTGTTGCACCTGGCCTGCAATCCATGCTGATTGGCATGGCGCTGGCCGCACCGACGGTGTGGCGTCAATGGCGGGGTTCGTCGGCCACCGCCTAGACACCCGCGAATGGCGGCGCGGGGGCTGGCCTGCCCGGAGGGAGTCGAACCCCCGACCCACAGCTTAGAAGGCTGTTGCTCTATCCAACTGAGCTACGGGCAGTGCCACGCATCTTAGCAAAGGCCGCTATTTATAGGGGTTGTGGGCCGTTTGCTATAGTTGCCGCATCGTTTTTTGTAATAGGACTGGCGCCATGACTCGCACCGTGCAATGCATCAAA
>RFXW01000114.1 GCA_009921245.1 Candidatus Fonsibacter lacus
AGCAACTACGAAATCGACGTCTTTCAAACCCTGATTGCCGCTGCGGCGCGCGAAACCGGCTGCACCGATTTGCAAAGCCCCAGCTTGCGCGTGATCGCCGACCATTTGCGCGCCACGGCTTTCTTGGTGGCCGATGGGGTAATCCCAAGCAACGAAGGGCGTGGTTACGTGCAGCGGCGCATTGTGCGAAGGGCCATACGCCACGGCTACAAGTTGGGTTGTAAAAAGCCTTTTTTTCACCGCTTGGTGCCCGAACTGGTGCAGCTCATGGGCCAGGCCTATCCGCGCTTGGCCGAGCACGGGACGCGCGTAACGCAGGTGCTTAAGGCCGAGGAAGAGCGGTTTTTTGAAACGCTGGCGCACGGCATGGAAATTCTGGATGCCGCGCTGCCCGCAGGCGCCACCGAACTCGCTGGCGACGTGGCTTTTAAGCTGCACGACACCTACGGTTTTCCGCTTGATCTAACCCAAGACGTATGCCGTGAGCGTGGTGTGCAAGTCGACACCGTGGGCTTTCACCACGCCATGGACAAACAAAAAGACCAAGCCCGCGCGGCCGGTAAGTTCAAAATGGATAAGGCGCTGGACTACAGCGGCACCGCCAGCGATTTTGTGGGCTACGACGCCTTGGCTGCGCACTCCACCGTGGTGGCGCTCTACCACCAAGGCAGCGCGGTGCAAGCGCTGACCGACGGGCAAGAAGGGGTGGTGGTGCTTGATGCCACGCCGTTTTACGCCGAATCCGGTGGTCAGGTGGGTGACCAAGGCGAGTTGCGCACAGACGCCGCTTTTTTCAGGGTACTGGATACGCAAAAAATCCGCGCCGACGTGCACGGTCACCATGGCCAAGTGCAAGGTGGCGCGCTTAAGGTAGGCGACAAAGTCAACGCGCAAGTAGACGCCTTGGTGCGTCTGGCCACGGTGCGTAACCACTCCGCCACCCACCTGATGCACAAGGCGCTGCGCGAGGTATTGGGCGACCACGTGCAGCAAAAAGGCAGCTTGGTTAACCACGAGCGCACGCGTTTTGACTTTGCGCATCAAGGGCCTATCGATGCGGCCGATATCGCCCGCATCGAGGCAATCGTGAACACCGAAATTTTGCGCAATGCCGCCACCGCGGCGCGCGTCATGAACATCGACGCCGCCCGCGACTGTGGCGCCATGATGCTGTTTGGTGAAAAGTACGGCGACGAGGTGCGCGTGCTCGACATTGGCAGCAGCCGTGAGTTGTGCGGCGGCACCCACGTGCAGCGCACGGGCGATATTGGGCTGTTTAAAGTGGTGGCGCAAAGCGGCGTGGCGGCCGGGGTGCGGCGCATTGAGGCCATGACGGGCGAGGCCGCCCTGGCCCACGTGCAAGGCCTGGAGCAACACCTGGAGCACGCCGCACAGGCGCTGCGCGCCGCGCCGGCTGATCTGGCGCAGCGCATCGGAGCGTTGCAAGAGCAGCTGCGCGGCCTGGAGCGCGAGCGTGACGCCTTAAAGGGTAAGTTGGCCTCCAGCCAAGGCGATGAACTCTTACAGCAGGCGCAGCAGGTCGGTGACGTGCACGTGTTGGTGGCAACTTTGCCGGGGGCAGACGCCAAAGCCTTGCGCGACACGCTCGACCAGCTCAAACAAAAGCTTAAGTCGGCGGCGGTGTTGTTGGTTTCGGTGCAGGGCGACAAAGTTCAGCTTGCTGCCGGCGTGACCGCCGATGTGGTGGGCCGTTTGCGCGCCGGTGAATGGGTAAACCACGCAGCGCAAGCCGTGGGCGGCAAAGGTGGCGGCAAGCCCGACATGGCCATGGCCGGTGGCACCCAGCCCGCGAACGTACCCAAGGCGTTGGAGGCGGCGCGCCAATGGGCGCACAGCCAATTGCAATAAGCTAGTCGCCGCGCCTAAACACCAAATCCCAAACGCCGTGGCCCAACCGCAGGCCGCGTTGCTCAAATTTGGTCAGTGGCCGATACGCTGGACGCGTTGCAAAACCCGATTCGTTGGTGGCGGTGTTGTGCAGCGCACCATTGGCTTGCAACACCTGCAACATATGCTCGGCGTAGGGCTGCCAATCGGTGGCACAGTGCAAATAGCCGCCCGGGGCCAATCGGGTGGCCACCAAATCCACCCAGTCGGGTTGCACCAGGCGGCGTTTGTGGTGGCGCTTTTTATGCCAAGGGTCAGGAAAAAAAACATGCACGCCGGCCAGGCTGCCCGGTGCCACCATGTGTTGCAGCACCTCCACCGCGTCGTGCGCCACGATGCGCACGTTGTGCAGCGCGCCATCTTGCACCCGCTTGAGCAGCGCGCCTACCCCGGGCTCATGCACTTCGCAGCACAAAAAATCGCGCTCGGGCATGGCCTGTGCAATGTGCGCCGTGGCCTCGCCCATGCCAAAGCCAATCTCCAGTATCACAGGGGCGTGCCGACCAAACGCGGCCGTCCAGGCCAGGGGCTGGGGGGCGTATGGCACCAGCAGCTGCGGGCCCACCTCGGCCAGGGCGCGCGCCTGAGCCGCGGTGGTGCGTCCGGCGCGGCGCACGAAACTGCGTATGCGCTGCGGGTGGGGGACGTTAGGGGGCGCGGTCATGCCGCGGCATCATAAACCCCAGCGGTCCGCCCATTGGCGCGTGGCTTGGCTTAGCCAGTCGGCTATCAGCTGGTTTGCGCGCGGCGGTAACAGGCCCAAGGCCTTCGCGGCATCGCCCAGCGTCTTGTGCACGGCGGCGGCGCTGTGGGTATCGACCGGGCAGGCGCCGGTTTGTTTGGACAATTTGTAGCCATCACCGTCGCGTACCAAAGGGGTGTGCAGGTAACGCAGCCGGGGTAGGTTCAGCACCTGTTGCAACAGCCGCTGGCGTGGCGTGTTGTCGGCCAAGTCCTCGCCGCGTACCACGTCGGTTACGCCTTGCGCGGCGTCGTCAATCACCACCGCCAGTTGGTAAGACCACAGCCCATCGGCCCGGCGCAGCACAAAATCGCCCACCGATTGCTCCAGCCATTGATCTTGCGGCCCCAATCGGCGGTCGTGCCAGCACAGCCATCCCACGCGTGCGGTGTTTAGGCGCCATGCCCGAGGTGGCCGCCCACCGGTGCCCCTGCGGCAGGTGCCGGGGTAGGGCGGGGTGCCGCCACCGGCCGCCGTGCCGCCTTGTGCGCGCCAAATGTCTTGCCTGGAGCACGCGCAGCCATAGGCCAAGCCGGCTCGCTGCAATACAGCCAAGGCCTTGGCGTATGCGTCTTGGTGTTGGCTTTGGTACTGCACCTCACCGTCTGGGTGCAAGCCGCATGCCTGCAGTTGGTTGAGGATTGTGGCCGCTGCCTGCGGGCTGCAACGTGGGGTATCAACGTCTTCCATGCGCACCAACCAACGTCCGCCATGCGCGCGTGCGTCCAGCCAGCTCGCCAGCGCCGTGGCCATTGACCCGGCATGCAGCGGCCCCGTGGGCGAGGGTGCGTAGCGTCCCACGTAAGGTGCGTTACCCATCATGGCGTCATGGTAAGCGCACAGGGCACACGCCTTCGGATACACTGAAACATTAACTCACCAGCTAAGCTACCAGTCCCTTTTATGAACTACCCCCCACGGGTCGGCCACGGCGAGGGCAACGCCCGCCGCGGCGGCAAAACTTTCTCACCCAACAAAGCCGGCGGCGCCAACAAAAACAACGGTCCGCGCGAGCACGGCCCCCGCGCCTCGTGCGTGGCGCTCATCGAAGCACGTTATTTGCAGTGGTTGCTCGAGACCGACAGCGAAAACGCCGAGCCGGTCTCGCCAGCCCAAGTGGTGGGCTTGTTGCAACAGGCGCTGGCGGCCAACGGCAGGTCGCTGGATATCCAACGGGTGTACTGGTACGCCGACGCGCCCGCCACCGAGTTGGTGGATGGTTTGATCACGCGCATGGTGGCTGCCGACGACGACCAAAGCAGCGCCCAAGCCATTGAAAGTGACCTGCGCGCTGTGGCGGAGCACAAAAGCTTTGCGCATGTGGTGCTTGCCAGTGACGCCAACAGCCTGCGCGATGCGGTGGACGCGGCCCAACAGCGCGGGCTGCTGCTGCACCTGCTCACCGACGAATCGGCGCAAGACTTTGCTGCCACCGCCGAAGAAGACCCAGCGTGGGCCCAGCTGCTGGCTCAGGCCGACAGCCGACTGTGGTTTAGGCCGTCGGCTTGGCAGCATCGTGCCGCCCGTGGACCCAAGACGCAAGACGTCTCGCGCGAAGAGCCCCGCCGCGACGAGGTGCAGGCCGTGGTACGCGAATGGTGGGAGTCTCGCGACGAGGATACCCGGGCCGACATCCTGGCCTCGGTGCAGGTTAACCGCGGTATTCCGCAAGAAATCGACCGCGAGCTGTTGGGCTTGGCGCGCGACCGCCTGGACCGACCGCTTAACCTAGAAGAAAAGCGCATCATGCGCGATGCGCTGCGCACCAACGCGGGTGTTTAGTTATCAAGCTGCGGCAGATGGCACCCATGCCCGCAAGTGGCCCAGCATGAGCCGGTAGGGCGCCAGCAGCAACACCGCCATCAGCCACTTCACGGCCAAGTCGCCGGCACCCAGCGTGAGCCAGTTCAAGTCGGTGCCGTAAAACGCAATAAAGAAAAAAATCAGCGTATCGAGCACCGAAGCCAGCGCCGACCCGATCAGCGGCGCTTGCCACCATTGGGCGTGGCGCAGCCGGTTAAAGACCGCAATATCCAGCCACTGGGCACTTAAAAATGCGGCCCCCGATGCCAACGCAATACGCGGATCCGCCAGCCACAGCGACAACACCACCGCCAGCGCAAAGCCCCACCACGCCACGCGCCTGGCCGCCGGCGCATCAACGGCGCGATTCGTGAGATCGGTAACCAAAAACACCAACGGGTAGACAAAGGCGCCCCAGGTGAGCCAGTTGTTGATGGGGTGTTGCACGGCAATATTGGCCGCGACCATCACCGCCGCCATGGCCAGCACGGGTCGCCACAAGTTGCTCCACGCGGCAAAGAAGTTTTGGGTTGAGGTTGTCATGGTTGGAATTGTCTCACTTGGTGGGAGGCAGCTTTTTGGCGTAATTTTTTTTGTAATACCCAAATATTCAGTGTAAACCCTAAATACAATATCACCATTCACGCATACACTTATCGAACACACTGGAGATTGCTGGCATGAGTTCACCTATAGATCAACCCATTGGGCGTGTGTTGCCCGCCCCAGAGGGGCACATCAGCGCCGAACAACTCGAACAAGCCCGCAAGGCCCGGCGTGGCTTCATGGGCAAAGCCTTGGCCATGGGCGCAGGCGCCGTGGCGGCAGGCCGAGCGGTGGCAGCGCCCAAGGGCGAAGACGCCATCTTAAAACTTCCGCCGCACACCAAAGGGCTGGGCAAGCCCGTGGCGGCGTTGGGTTACGGCGTGCCAAGCCAGTGGGAAGGTAACTTGCAACGCCGCGAAAGCCCAGGCTTAACCCGCGTGTCGCAGGCCTCGGTGAGCTTCTGTCCGCTGCAGGGCTTGTTTGGCATCATTACCCCCAACGGCTTGCACTTTGAGCGCCATCACCAAGGCTGGTGGGACATCGACCCGTCGCAGCATCGCCTCATGGTCAACGGCCTGGTCAAGCGTCAGCGCGTGTTTACCATGGACGACCTGATGCGCTTGCCCAGCGTCTCACGCATTCACTTCATTGAGTGTGGCGCCAACTCGGGCCCTGAGTGGGGCAACGTGGCGTTGCCCACGGTGCAGTACACGCACGGCATGATCAGCTGCGCCGAATTCACCGGCGTGCTGCTCTCCACGCTGCTCGAAATGTGCGGCGTTGACAAGAAAAAGGGCAAATACATTTTGGCCGAGGGCGCCGATGGCTCAAGCATGACGCGCACCATCGACATCGACCGTGCCATGGACGACGTGATCGTTGCCTGGGGTATGAACGGCGAAATGCTACGCCCCGAAAACGGCTACCCATTGCGGCTGGTTGTGCCGGGCATACAGGGTGTGAGCTGGGTCAAGTATCTGCGCCGCATCGAAGTCGGTGA
>RFXW01000115.1 GCA_009921245.1 Candidatus Fonsibacter lacus
CAAACCGTTGGACTGGGCCACGTGTTGCGCCAACCGATGCGCTTCGCCGTCGGACAAGGTTCGCCCGAATGACGCCGCATGGGCGTGCACCAGGCGCGTGATGTTGTCCCCCGCCTTCACCTGCACCTCGCTACCCAAGGCACCAGCGGCTTGACGCAGGGCGCTGGCAAAGCCCTGACCCGTGCCTTGGGTTGACTTGTCAAGCTTGCCGCTGGGCGCCGCGTTCAGCGCGAAGGAGGGATGAGTTTTGAGCATTGGCTTGGTTTTTGCTTTTCCTTGTTTTCCAGCCAGCTGCCATTTTTTTGGCACCGGCTCCAAAGGGTTAGCAAACAACATGCCGATACGTTTTTTTTGTCGTCCCACCTGGGCCTTTGCCAGACAAGCCACCCTTGGCTTGTTGGGCTTGGGCCTGTTTGCGCCGCTGCACGCAGCGTCGCAAGATGTCACGGCCGCGGCCGTGGCGTGGGCAGCACAAGCCGCAGGGGTATCGGCCCAAGCAATTCAAAGCCAGCCGGTGGACGAGCGCCTGCAGCTTGCCACCTGCGAGCAGCCGTTGCAAGTCGATGCGCCTTTTGGTGACCCAGCCCGGCCGCGGGTGCGTTGCGCCCAGCCCAGCTGGCAGGTGTTTGTGCAACTGACCTTGCCGGCGGCACCCGCCAACACCCCCGCAGCCAGTCCCCAGGCCACGCGCGCGGACAAGCCATCCCCACCGCCAGCCACTCGGCAAGTGGTGATGCTCACCACCCATTTGGCGCGGGGTACCCGGCTAACCCCCAAGGTACTAAGTGAACAACAAGTGCCCGCCCAGCAAGCCATGGGCGGCACACTGACACAGCTCGAGCAAGCCGTGGGCGCCGAGCTGGTGCGCGACATTGGGCCGGGTCGGCCGCTGCGCCGCCACGACGTAAGGGCCGCCGTACTGGTTAAACGGGGCGCCATGGTGCAAATCACCATTGGTCAAGGGCAGCGCTTTGCCATCAGCGCGCGGCTGGTGGCCGAACAAGACGGCCGTATGGGGCAACAGATTAAATTAAAGAATCCCGACACCGGGCGGGTGGTAATGGGCCGGGTCGTGGGCAGCAACGAGGTGGTCGGCTTATGATTAATCAAACGTCTGCTTCAGGGCTAAAGTTTCAGCGCACGGCGCCGACACAACGTATGTCAAAAAGGGAAAACACGCCCAAGGTGCGTGACCGCTAGGAGCAATGAGATGACCCAACCGATCAATGGCAACCCAGGCATCAGCGCCCAGGAGCTGGCCAATCGCGCCGCCGAGCGCGACAGACTACAGCAAGCCAAGCAGGCCAGTGATGCTCCAGAAAAGACTGAAAATAAAAGCGAAGACTCACTTCAGTTAAGTGGTATTGCGGAGCAGGTCTCCAACGAGCCGGCCTTTGATCGCGCCAAAGTGGATGCGATCAAGCAAGCCCTGCAAGACGGCAGCTACCCTCTGGACCCACGCCGAATCGCCGAAAGCTTTGTCGCCATCGAGCGCATGATTGGTGAGTGAACACTCACGTCATTCGAATAACCCATGACCGACACCGCGCCCGCTCCCTCACCCGCAACCGACGCGTTGGCCCAAGCGGAGCGGTTGCGTGCGTTGCTCGACCAGGAATTTACGGCGCTCAAAGCACAGGCCTTGGCGGATTTTGAGGCCTTACAAACACCCAAAACCGCTCTACTTGAGCGCCTAAGCCAAAACGTGGGCGCGCTGCGCAATGCCAACGACGACCCGGCTTGGCAACCGTTTCGAGACGCCATGGCGCAATGCCGCGACCTGCACAGACGCAACGAAATTCTTATTTCGCGCCAGCTCGACGCCATCCGTGGCACGCTGCAGGCGCTGCAAGGCAACCCGTTGCTGGGTGCCGACGAAGTCTACGACAGGCTGGGGCAATTGCGCGCCGGGCGGCGCGCGCGCGGCTACAGCATGGCTTGAGCGACCGCGCGCAACGGTCAGCGCGCCTTTTCATCGCCGGGTTGCATACCCTTGAGCCAGTACACCCAAGACAACACCACCGCCACTGCGGCATAAAGCGACGGCGGAATTTCTTGATCCAACGGCACGTCACGCAGCATCGCCAACAATTGGGGGTTGTCGGCAATCATCACGCCGTGCGCCTTGGCTTCGGCAATGATGCGCTCAGCGACGTCGTCAACCCCCCTGGCGGTCACCACGGGCGCGTCATTTAAGCCATATTCAATGGCAATTGCCTGAAGTTGACGACGGTTCATGACGAGATATCCAAAAAACTGCCCAGCGGAATCTGCGGCTCACTGTTTTCTGGGCGGGCGCTGCTGGGGTAAGCCCCAAAACCCGTGAGTTGCAGCGAAGCGTCTTGCAGCTCCCGAGCCAAGTGCTCGCGCCAACGCTTGGCTTGCGCCACCACCGCCGGGCGATCGGCCCACAGCGTCACCTCCACCGCAGTTTCGCCCTGCAGTCGGGTACGCACCCACACCTCACCCAAGGCCTCGCTTTGGGTGTGCATGTGCACCTCCCACCTTGGCGGGGCATCGTCGTTGGGCCTTCTTGCCTCTCGCTTCAAGCGCATGTCCACCGGTGGGGCGTCTTTAAAGCTCAACGACAGACCAAACACCCATTCGCGTTGTCCCCCCGACTGGCTGGCCTCGCGCGCGGGGGCGCCTGCGGTGTCTTCTGCAACAGCGCTTTGGCGCGCACGCGCCACCATGGGGGCCCAAAGGCCAAGTGCCGAGAGCAAGGCCTGGCGAATCGCGCTGGCATCCAATTGATCGGTGCGCAGCACAGGTGCGCTCGGCCATGTGTCAAACACCTGTACCCCCTTGCCACCGGGTGCCGTTGTCGGGTCAGCCGCCTGCAGCGCCCCACTGGCTTGCAGGCGCAGCCATTCGGGCCGTTGCCCGAGCACAGGGGGGGCGGTTGACGCTGGGCTTGGCAGCGAGCCACCCGCCGGCACAGGGGCGGTTACGGCGGCCGGCTGACCCATGGCGGTCCCCGCTGGGGGCCTTTGCCAAGCCGCCGTGCTCGACCACCCCACCACAGCGGGCGGTACGGGCGGCGGCGCCGCCGGCGGCGTGGCGGCCAACTTAGGCGCGGGGGCCGATGCCGGTGCGGGCACACCGACAGGCGTTGCGGCCGGTGCCGTTTGGGGCGAGGCTTGAGGGGCGCTTTGGGGTGCCGCCTGTGGCGCCCCGGCGGCTGGCGCGCGCAGCTCAATTGGCGTGAGCGGCTGCAGCGCCCACACCCCTGGCGAGAGGCGCCGAACCCACATCCCCACGGTTTGCCCGTCGTGTACCTGCCAGGCGCGCGGAACATCCAACACGTGCTGCTGCCAGCGCAATTGGCGCCCTTGACCTTCAACCCGCCAAGCCAAAACCTGAACATGGTCCAAGCCCATGGCTTGCGCCATGGTTTGATTCACCAACAACCAACGCGCCGGTGCCGCGGGCAACGGCGACGCGGCAGACCCCGTAACAACCGGTTGCGCCCCCTTGGGTAATGGCGGGGGCGCTGGGTCGTCGGGCTGCTGCGCCAAAGGCGCCAATTGCACCGCTCCCGAGGCCAAGCGCTGCACCTGCAATTGCAGGTTCTGCCCAAGCAACGAGCGCCAACGCGCGGGCAGCTCAATCGCGCGGTTTTGCAGCATCAGCCGCAAACGCTCGTTACGCGCCTCCACCAAGGCCGTGACCACCTGCCCGTCCAGCAACCCCAGGGCACGCGCCATGTCGGCCTGCACCATGGGCAACCTAACCTCGGCCGGCAGCGGTAAGGCACGCCCCACCGCCGACACCTGCTCAGAGGTTAGCAACACGGTTGTTACCTAGGAAAACGCACCCATTGCCGGCGCGCTTGGGCGTCGGTGGCAACAGCCCCTGCCATGGCCGAAGCCGCGCCTGCTGCGCCTGGCACCTGCAGTACCGCACCGGCTCGGAGGTAGTGCGGGGAGTTGCGCACAAAAGCCTGGGGGTTGGCCTGCACAAAGGCGTTTCGCAACGCCCGCGTTGGGCGCACCCCGGGCAACACGCGGCGAATGATGTTGTCCAGCGTGTCCCCACGCCGCACGCGGTACGACCCCGCCACCGCCGGCGGCACCATGGTCGGTGCGGTGGCCGCTGCAACGGGATTGGCCCCCGAGGCGGCCGCCGCCGGCTGCGTGGCCGCCTTACCGAGTAAGGCCTTTAACGCCTCATGCGCCGCCACACTTTGAGCCTGTGCGGCACCACCCGCGGCAAACGCCGCCAGCCACAGCCCGTGGCGTAACAATCCAAAAAATCGGTTCGTTTTCATGAGCAATCAACCCGTTACAGGGGCAGCGCCACCCAGTCGCCTTGCGCGGGCAAGGTTGGGCCGGCCACTTGTTTTAAAACACTGCGCTGGCCATCGATCGCCTCCACCTTGGCCAACGCCATGCGCGAGGCAACCCCAGCATGCAGCACCTGAGCCGGAATGTCACGCTTGTTCACCAACACCACCCGGTCACCCAAGCGCAACCCGCTGGGTTGACCCACGTGCAGCGTCAGCGCCCCGGCCTCGCGGTGCAGTGCAAAGTGCAGTGGCTCACACGCCAGTCGCTCGCTTAAGGCTTGTTGCCAGCGCTGCGCCGCCTGCTGCAACGCACTGGCAACCGCCGACGGCAACGCCGGCGTGGTTAAGTCTTGGGCTTGCAGCGGCCAATTCACCCGCACCTGGTCTTGCCACGCCACGCTTTGATCCGCGCTATGCACCAAGCGCGCCTGCAACGTGATGTCTACACTTTGGCCTGCGCCCTGCGCCGCCGCAATCGTCATGTGCAGCTGCCACGGCGCCACCGGGCCCTCTTGCCCCAACAACGCCCGCTGGTAGGCCGATGCCGGCTGCGGTGCGGCTGAGGTTGCAACCCAACGCAGCCCGGCAGCCTGCTGCCAAGGGCGTTGCGCCGCCGCCTGCGCTTGATCGGCAAAATAATCCCACACCGAAGCCGGCTCCGCTTGACGTGTGATGCGCCAATCCACATGGTGCACCCACCGGTTGTCCTCAGGCACCGGGCACGCCCGGCGCTTGGCCAATGCCTCTGGGGTGAGCCGAGGGTCAACGTCGGTCGCGTCCACCTCGGCTTGCCAGCGCCGTTGCGCGTCGCCTTCAAGGTAGCTGCGCACGCGCACGCCGCGCACCCGCACCTCGCTGGTCATGCGGGTGTCCTCGCGCAACGCGCCGTTGCCGTCGAGCCAGGCGTCGGCCACCACCCGGGTCGGGCCTTTGGCCGCGGCCAGCACCAAGGCCTCGCGAATCGCCTTCAGTCGGGCTTCTTCGTCCGGGTCGGGTTGCGCCGCCACGGCACGCCGCGGCGCAGCGGGTTTGGCCTTGGGCACCGCCGCCGCTGGCGCCGACGCGGCGCGGGCCGCCACCGGATCGGGTGCCTTGGCGGGCTCGGCTTGGGCGGCCTGGGTGTCAGTTGCCAGGCTGGGTTCGCCGTAGGGCAGCCCCAAAGCCGCCTCGCGCGCCCTTAACGGGTCGGCCGCTTGGGCCGCCGAACACGCCAACCCAACAGCCAACCAAGCATTACAAACCCAACCCAAAGCGCGCACGTTCAGCCCCTAGCGTTTGGCGTGGCTGGCCAAAGAGCCCAAATACAGGGCACGCAAATCGTCCACCACCTGGGCGTCCAGGCTAAGCGTGGTCTCGTAGGTGTCTTCGCCAATCGGTGTGATGCTCACCAAACGCGCGCCGTAAATCACACCCTCAACCCGGGTGCGAAAGGTGTCGCTGGTCACCATCATGTCGGCCACGGTGGTGCTGGCGTCCAGGTGTTGGCCGTACACCTGCTCGGTCAGCGAGCGATACGCATCCAACTTGGACGCGCGGATCGCCATCAAACGCTGCTGCGCCGGCAATTTATGGCTTTGCACGCTGATCACGGCGTAACCGGTGGCACTGATGGTCTCGCGCTTTTCCACAATCGGCGCAATCATCGACGCCTTGGCCGCCGAGGGCGGCATCACCGGCTGCGCCGC
>RFXW01000116.1 GCA_009921245.1 Candidatus Fonsibacter lacus
AAGTGGCGCAGTACATCGTGCTCATTTTGGCCTTTTTGCTGCCCGTGACATGGTTATCGATCAAGCAAACCGACAACCCTGTACCGCCGTTGGCTTATGTGGCCCAACTCGAAGCGGTTGGTGTTAAAGAGCAGCAGCTGATGCATGACCCGGCCGAGTCGGCGGTGCGCGGCTGGTACGCCGAGCGTTATGAGCAGCTGCAAATGCAGTTGGCCCAACCCGAGCAGGCGCTGCGCCAGCAACGTGAAGCGGCGCAGGCCCAGCTCCAAGTGTTGCGTGCGCAAAACGCGCCAGCGTGGCAGCAGCGTGCGGTGGTGCGTGAGCTGGCGCGGCTGCCACGCACCGTGGAGGAGGCCAAGCAGTTGTGGTTGGAGGAGTTGGCGCGGATTGAACGCAAAGCCTTGCCGCTTGACGGCATGCCGCCGCACGCCCAGCCGTTTGCCCGTGCCGATCGGGTCGGTGAGGTGGATCACAACGAGCGGCGAAATTTTTTCGCCTTGATTTTTTGTTTGGTGGTCGGTACCGCGGCTTTGCCCCATATCTTGGTGCGTTACTACACCACCCCCACGGTGCATCAGGCGCGACTCTCGGTGGTGTGGACGGTGTTTTTTGTGCTGTTGCTGTACCTCACAGCGCCTGCGTTGGCGGTGTTGGTGAAGCATGAGGTGTTTTTTTCTTTGGTCGGCTCGCCGATTGACGCGTTACCCAGTTGGGTCAGTGCGTGGCAAACCGTGGCCCCCGACCTGCTGCGGGTGGAAGACGTGAACGCCGACGGCTTGCTGCAATTGAACGAGCTTAGCCTGGGCGGTGACATCATTGCCTTGGCGGCAGCCGAAATCGCCGGCTTGCCTTTTGTGGTGTCGGTGCTGGTGGCCGCAGGCGGCATGGCCGCGGCTTTATCAACCGCCGATGGCTTGTTGCTTACGGTAGCCAATGCGCTCAGCCACGACGTTTACTACAAGATGATTGACCGCACGGCTTCCACGGCGCGACGGGTGACGCTTTCCAAGGTGTTGCTGTTGGTGGTGGCCTTGGCGGCTGCCTACGTGGCGGCGCAGCGCCCAGCGGACATTGTCTTCATGGTGTCAGCAGCGTTTTCGCTGGCGGCAGCGGCTTTTTTTCCGGCACTGGTGCTGGGCATTTTTTGGATGCGCACCACCGGCTGGGGTGCGGTGGCCGGCATGGTGAGTGGCTTGGGTGTAACGCTTTTTTATGTGTTGTCCAACGCAAGCTGGCCGCGGCAGATGCTGGGCTTGGGTGACCCAGGGCCGCTTTGGTGGGGGATTGAGCCGATTGCGGCGGGTGTTTTTGGCGTACCGGTGGGGCTGGTGGTAACGGTGGTTGTGAGTTGGCTCACGCCACGACCTGCGCCCCAGGTCGTGGCCATGGTGCGCCAGCTCAGGCACCCCAGCTCCGACGCGCTATAATCTTGGGTTTCCTTGCTGCACCCCGATCTTGACGCTTGGGGGCGGCGTTCATCCACAAGGAGTTGTTATGCGTCATTATGAAATTGTGCTGCTCGTGCACCCAGACCAAAGCGAGCAGGTGCCAGCCATGCTGGAGCGCTACAAGGGCATCATCACCAACGGTGGTGGCAAAGTCCATCGCGAAGAAGATTGGGGACGCCGTCAGCTGGCCTACCAAATCAACAAGCTGGCCAAAGCCCATTATGTTTGTCTCAACATTGAAGCAAACAAAGAAATCATTGACGAGCTGGAGCACGGTTTTCGTTTCAACGACGCCGTGCTGCGCCACATGACCTTGCAGCGTAAGAAAGCCGAAACCGCACCGTCGCCCATGATGAAGGCGGTTGAGCGCGAAGAAGCACGCAAGGCCCAACAACAGGAAGCTGCCGCCCAGTAAAGCCATGACGACTGGCGTCAATCGCTTGTCGTTGCATGCCACACTTGCGGCGCTTGAGGCGCCTCGCCACTCCCCCGCGGGGGTAGCGATTCAGGGGTTCACCCTGAAGCACGAGTCGGTTGTGCCACACCACGGTGCCGCGCGGCAGGTGGTGTTTGAACTCAAGGGCGTGGCCTTTGAGGCGTTGGCACAAACCGTGGCGACCCTGCCAATGGGTACGCCAGGGCAATGGCAAGGCTTTTTGACCGGCAGTCATCGTGGCAAACAACTGGTGTTGCAGCTGCAACGCTTTACCCCATTGATTCAAGGAACCCATCATGGCACCACCGAAGAAAAACTTTAAAGATCGACGCGGCAAGCGCAACAGCCAATCGTTGTTGTTCAAGCGCAAACGCTTTTGCCGTTTCACCGTGGCTGGCGTAGAGGAAATTGACTACAAAGACCTCGACGTATTGCGTGACTTCATTGGCGAAAACGGCAAAATCACGCCCGCCCGCCTCACGGGTACGCGGGCCATTTACCAGCGGCAACTGACCACCGCCATCAAGCGTGCACGCTTTTTGGCGCTGTTGCCGTTCTCTGACAAGCATCACGTGTAAGGGGCACAACCATGCAAATCGTATTGCTGGATAAAGTCACCAACTTGGGTGGTTTGGGCGACGTGGTTAAGGTGAAAGACGGCTACGCCCGCAACTTTTTGATACCCAGTGGTCGTGCGCGTCGCGCCACGCCCGAGGCCTTGGCCGAGTTCGAAGCGCGTCGGGCTGAACTTGAGCGGCTTGCCGCTGAAAAGCTGGCCAGTGCGCAGGCTGTGGCTGAAAAGATGCAAGGCCTCACATTGCAGCTCACACAAAAAGCTGGTGTCGATGGCCGCTTGTTTGGGTCGGTGACCAACCAAGACATTGCCGAGGCGCTCAAGGGTCAGGGGTTTGAAGTGCACAAGGCGCAGATTCGCTTGGCCAATGGCACGGTGAAAACCGTGGGTGAGTCAGCGATCGAAGTGGTCTTGCACACCGACGTGGCATGCGAGGTGACGCTGCAAGTCGTGGCAGAGGCCAGCTGATCGGTTGGCCCCAGCGCGCGCGAATCAAGCCACCCTCGGGTGGCTTTTTTTATGTTGTCCCGAGTTATGGGCGTGCCATGCACAGGCTTATCCCAAGCTTATCCACCGCCACCCGTCGTTAACCGCTGGCGAAGCGCGTACCATTCGTTTTTGCCTGTTTGATTCACCATGTCCAACGCCTTGCTCTCTCCTGTGATGGATTCGCCAGAACCCCATGGCGCGTTGCGTTTGCCGCCGCACTCGGCAGAGGCCGAATCAAGCGTGCTCGGTGGCCTGTTGCTGGATAACAGCGCGTGGGACCGCATGGGTGACGTGGTGCGTGCCGAGGATTTTTATCGGCACGATCATCGATTGATTTTTGAGTCGATTGAAACGTTGGTCAACGCTGCCAAGCCCGCCGACGTCATCACCGTGCACGAGCACCTTCAAATGCTGGGTAAGGCCGATGAAACCGGCGGCCTCACCTACCTCAACGAGTTGGCGCAGTACGTGCCCAGTGCCAGCAACATTCGTCGTTACGCCGAAATCATTCGCGAACGTTCGGTGTTGCGCCAGTTGGTCACAGTCAGCGACGAAATCGCCACCCGCGCGCTTAACCCCCAGGGCAAGTCCATGGCCGAGGTATTGGACGAGGCCGAGCAAAAAATCTTTCGTATTGGTGAAGAGGGCTCGCGTCTCAAGCAGGGCTTTCACGCCATGAAAGAGTTGGTGGTGGACCTGATGGACCGGGTTCAAGAAATGGCCGACAACCCCAACGACATCACCGGGGTGCCAACGGGCTTTGTTGATCTTGATCGCATGACCTCGGGCTTTCAGGCGGGTGATTTGGTGATTATTGCGGCCCGACCCTCCATGGGTAAAACGGCCTTTGCGTTAAACATTGCCGAGCATGTGGCGCTGCGCGAGGGCTTGCCGGTGGCGGTGTTTTCCATGGAGATGAGCGCTGCTCAACTGGCGGTGCGGGTGGTGGGCTCGATCGGGCGTATTCACCAGGGTCGACTGCGCACCGGCAAACTGACCGACGATGAATGGCCGCGCTTGGCCGAGGCGATTGAGCGCCTGCGCGGGGTGTCGTTGCACATCGATGAAACCGCTGGCTTGACTCCCAGCGAGCTGCGTGCCAACGCCCGCCGTTTGGCCCGGCAATGCGGCAAACTGGGTTTGGTGGTGGTGGATTACTTGCAGCTCATGAGTGGCAGCAGCCGCAGCGACAACGAAAATCGAGCCACGGAGTTGGGCGAGATTTCGCGAAGCCTCAAAATGCTGGCCAAAGAACTGCAGTGCCCGGTGATTGCCCTGTCGCAGCTCAACCGCAGCGTGGAGCAGCGCACCGACAAGCGGCCATTGATGAGCGACTTGCGCGAGTCAGGCGCGATTGAGCAAGACGCCGACATCATCACCTTTATTTATCGCGACGAGTACTACAACAAAGAAGACAGCAAAGAGCCAGGGGTAGCCGAAATTATTATTGGCAAACAGCGTAACGGCCCCACCGGCACGGTGAAGTTGGCTTTTCTTAACACCATGACGCGTTTTGAAAGCCTGGCATCCGGCGAGAGTTACGGCGGTTACTAACGCCCAGTGCCCCGGCTGCTGCGCTACAACGCGTCGCTGGCGTGGTCGGCCAGGCGGGAACGCTCACCACGCGCCAACGTGATATGCCCACCGTGCGCCCAGCCCTTAAAGCGGTCAACCACGTAGGTTAAGCCCGATGACCCCTCGGTGAGATAGGGCGTGTCGATTTGGGCCAAATTACCCAGGCAGACCAGTTTGGTACCCGGTCCAGCTCGGGTGATCAGCGTTTTCATTTGTTTGGGCGTTAGGTTTTGCGCTTCGTCGATGATGACATATTTGCTCAAAAAGGTGCGGCCACGCATGAAGTTCAGGCTTTTGATTTTGATGCGGGAGCGAATCAACTCGTTGGTGGCAGCGCGCCCCCATTCGCCCGCGCCGCTGCCCTCGCCCTTGGCCAAAAACTCCAGGTTGTCGTCCAATGCTCCCATCCACGGCCCCATTTTTTCTTCTTCGGTGCCGGGTAAAAACCCAATGTCCTCGCCCACCGAAACCGTGACACGGGTCATGATGATCTCGCTGTAGCGCCTCTCGTCCAGCACCTGTGACAAGCCAGCGGCCAGCGCCAATAGGGTTTTGCCGGTGCCGGCGGTACCCGTGAGGGTGACAAAGTCGATATCGGGGTCCATGAGCAGGTTGAGCGCAAAGTTTTGCTCACGGTTGCGGCTGCATACACCCCAGACCGCGTGTTTGCCGTGGCTGTAGTCTTTCAGGGTACGCAACACCGCGCGCTTGTCTTGCACTTCGGTTACGCGGGCATACAGCGGCGGTTCGTCCGGCTGCTCAAAATAAACAAATTGATTCAGCAAAAATTGGTTAACCGCTGCGCCATGCACGCGGTAATAGGTGTGCATGCCTTGCTGCCAGCTTTCGACTTGTCTGGCCGCACCAACCCAAAAATCGGGCTCCAGTGCCAAAGCACCGCTGTACAGCAGCTCGCCATCGTCCAGGGTTTTGTCGTTCTCGTAGTCTTCGGCTGGCATGCCCAACGCACGCGCTTTGACCCGCATGTTGATGTCTTTGGACACCAGCACCACCTCACGTTTGGGTAAACGCGTGCGCAACGATTGCACCACTTCCAAAATTTGGTTGTCGGCCTTGCCTTGCGGCAGTCCCAAGTCGGGGGCTTCAAGAATTTCACTTTGAAAAAACAAGTCGCCTGTGGCAGCGGCATGGCCACTGCTATCCAAGGGCAGGCCTTTGTCCATGCGGGCCGCTGCGCCCACCAACTGGTCCAGCGCGCGGCTGGTTTGGCGGGCGTTACGCGCCACCTCGGAGTTACCTTTTTTGTGCTGGTCGAGTTCTTCCAGCACGATCAGTGGCAGGTAGACGTCGTGCTCTTCAAAGCGAAA
>RFXW01000117.1 GCA_009921245.1 Candidatus Fonsibacter lacus
AGCCAAAACGCCATGAACGTGCGTTTGCGGGTGTTGCTGGCGGTGGTGCTGACGTGGTTGATTTTTCCGCTTTATGACTGGCCTAGGCTGGACCCCACCAGCGCGGCGGGGCTGTTGGAGGTGGCCAATCAGGTGCTGATTGGCGCCACCATGGGGCTGATGCTGCAGGTGGTGGTGGCCGCTTTGGTGGTGGCTGGACAAGCGATTTCGGGCTCCATGGGGTTGGCCATGGCCAACATGATCGACCCCAACGTGGGCAACGTGCCAGTGGTGGCGCAGGTGTTGATCATCATGGCGACCTTGATTTTTTTGGGTGCCGGCGGCCACGCCTTGTTGTTTGCTTTGGTGTTGCAAAGCTTTGAGGTGCTACCCATTGGGGTGACGGTGTTAGACCAAGCGCACTGGGGGCAGTTGCTGGCCTGGAGCGGCATGATGTTTACCGGCGCCGTGCTGTTGGCTTTGCCGGTGTTGGTGACGCTCCTGTTTATTAACGTGGGGCTGGGCGTGGTGACCCGTGCCGCGCCAAGTTTGAATATTTTTGCAGTCGGTTTCCCGGCCATGATCGTGGCCGGATTTGTGGTGTTCATGCTGTCGCTCGACAGCATGGCGGGACGCATGCAGTGGTTGTGGTCGCAGGGTTTCTTTGTGGCCAGACGCTGGGCGGGGCTTGACTGATGGCCGAGCAAAGCACCCAAGAGCGCACCGAAGAGCCGACCGCCAGGCGCCTGAGCAAGGCGCGTGAAGACGGCCAAGTGGCGCGCTCGGTGGAGTTGCCGGCGGCAGCGGTGATGATTTCTGCTGTGACCCTGCTTTTTTTGGCTGGCGGTTGGTTGCTGGTGAAGCTGGCGGAAGGCTTTAAAGCGGGGTTTGTGATCGACCGCACCACCTTGCTTAGCCCCGACTTGCTGCCGGCCATGGTGGGCGCGCAGCTGTTGCACGCCTTTGGCACGATCGCGCCGATTTTGTTGCTGACAGCGGTGGTGGCGATTGTTGCCTCGGGGATGACAGGCGGCTACTTGTTTTCGGTGAAGGCGTTGTTGCCCAAAGGCAGCAAGCTCAACCCCTTGAACGGGCTGAAACGGATGTTTGGCCCCAAAGCCTTGATTGAGCTGGTTAAGGCGCTGCTGAAGTTTGCCTTGGTTGCCGGGGTTTTGGTGGTGATGGTGCAGGTGAACCTGGGTGACTTGGTGAAGCTGGGCAACATGCCGCTTGAGCCGGCCATGCGTCGCGCGGGCGAGTTGATTGTGGAGTCGGCGTTGTACGTCACGCTGACCCTGGTGGTGATCGCCGCCATCGATGTGCCGTGGCAAAAATATGATTTTCTCAAGCGTATGCGCATGACCAAGCAAGAGGTCAAAGACGAGCTTAAGGACATCGAGGGGCGCCCGGAAGTCAAGGCGCAAATCCGCCGCCGTCAGCGTGAAATGTCCAACGCCCGCATGATGCAAAAGGTGAAAGACGCCGATGTGGTGATCACCAACCCGGAACACTTTGCCGTGGCGTTGGCCTACGACCCGGCCGGGGACGGCGCGCCGCTGCTTGTGGCCAAGGGGGCCGATTTGATTGCCCAGCAGATTCGCCAAGAGGCCAATCAGCACGGCGTGCCCATTTTTGAGGCGCCGCCGTTGGCGCGTGCGTTGTTCTTTACCACTGAGGTGGAGCGACCGATTCCTGAGGCCTTGTATTTGGCCGTGGCGCAAGTGATTGCATACGTGTTCAGTTTGGCTTCGGTGCGACCTGGTCGGCCGTCCATGGCCAAGCCCATGCCGCAAGTGCCGCCAGAGATGCGCTTTGATGCCAACGGTCAGCGAGGCTGAGACAATGGTGGATAACGCGTAACCCAAACCGCCATGGAACCCACCCGACACGACCCCAACTGGCAGCCCACGGTGATGGCCGCTGAGGACTTGTTTTTTCGCGACGACGACCGCGCCCGCATGGACCAAGCGGTGCACATGCTGAGCGAAGAAAAGCATAGCGTGACGCTGGCGTGCGACAACGACGAGGTGTTGGCCCACTATGGCCGCCTGTTGGTGCGCCGCTTGCGCCAAACGCCGCAGATGAAGGTGGAGGTTTACTACCCTTCCAACACCGAAGCGTTGTTGCAACGCTTCAACGACGCCTTGGCTCCCATTTCGGTGGACCAGGCACGGCGTGCCGACGGCCCGAGCGTGCCCGCCAGCGTGTGGGTGTTGCACGACGCCAAGCTGGCGCGCAGCGATGAGCTGCAATTGCTGTTGCGCTTGGTGCACGACTTTCCTGGGGCCAACGTACGCCTGGTGTTGCTGCTGGGGGGTGAAGCGGCGCAACACCCCGAAACCGGACGCCGCATGATGCGCTGGCCGGTGACTCCACCCACCGACGCAGAGGCTGACGCCATGCGCCAAGTGGGGCGTTTGATGGGGTTTGAGCCAGACGTGCAAGCGCTGCTGCAGCGTCTTGGATCGCCCGAACCCGTGGCCATGTCGCCGGCGCAAGAGGCAATCGCCGCCGACCCGCACATGGCCCCGACACCCGAGATAACCGCCCAACCACCGGTCGTTACACGCTCCAGCGGGCGGCTGGTGGCGTGGGTGTTGGCGCTGCTGGTGCTGGCCTCGGCGTTGGCGTTGATGTGGTACCCCCAAGAGCGCCAAGCTTTGGTGGCATGGGTTACCAGCCAAATAACAGGCGCTGAGACCCAATCCGGCCCTGTGGCGGAGGACGAGAAAGCGTTGCCGGCCGAGCCCACCGCCGCACCGGCTGCCGTGTCTGAGCCTGCCGTGGCTGCGCCGCCGCCCCCGGTAACGCCGCCTGTGCTGCAACCGCCGCCGCCAGAGCCCGCGCCACAGGCCCCACCGGCCGTGCCGCTGGCTGCGGCTGCGCCTTCAGTCCCCGCGCCTGCTGTCGATACTCAAGAAAGGGTGGTGGCGGCTGCGCCGCCTGCCCCGGTTTGGGACGCCAATCTCGCCGCTGCGCGCGATTGGGTGCGCCGTATGCCGCGAGGGGTATGGCTGGTGCAACACGCGTCGTTGGACGAGTGGGACGCCGCCAAAACCTGGCTGCAACAGCACCCGCAGTTGCGCCGGGCGCGGGTGGTGGCTGCGCTTAAAGGCAATGGGCAGCGCCATTACGTGGTGGTGTCGGGGCCATTCAATGGCTTTGACCGCGCCAAAGCCTACGCCGCAGGCCCAGGCATGCCCAGCGAGCCTTGGCTGCGCGGGGCGGCTTCGCTGAAAACGGTATTGGCGGACGAGAAGGATTGAGGGGGTAAGCAATGGCCACGGCCGACGGCGAGATCATTGGCAGCGGTACACCGTATCGTGTGAGCGCCGACAGCACGGGCGGCAGCGCCTCGGCGCCGCGGCCAAGTGCAGCGGGTGCCAAGCGTGAGCTGGCCTCGAGCAGCGCGCAAGCTCAGCACAAAGGCGTGGGCGTGGTGCGCCCGCGGCAGCGGCTGGTGCCGGTGAAACCCTCGGCACAGGTTAGGGCGGCGTTGGAGCCGCAGAGCATGGTCATGGACCAGACGCCAGACAACTCGCTGGGTGAGCGGCTGCGGCGCTTGCACGACGAAAACCAGCGCGTCAAGCTTAGGCTTGAGCGCGTAGAAAAGTACACCACCCGTTGAACGGTGTGGTTTAGGAGAGCAGCATGAGCGATGACAAATCAACCCCAGACAGCACCCAAGCCGACACCGACGCGGCTGCCGGCTTTACACCGGCACCACCGCCGCCCCAGGCAGACGCCAAGGACGTGGTGCCGAGCGAGGCCGAAGCCGCGGATCAAAGCCAGTCCGAGCCTGAGGCCCCACCGGTGATGAAGGTGATTGAGGCCTCGGTCAGTGAGCCGTCGCCGCCGCCCAGTAAGACGCACGACGAGGCCACGCGGCACCTTGAGGCACTGAGCTCGGTGGTGTTGGAGTCGGCCGAGGTGGCCACCCGCTCGGCCGCCAGTGCCACCGAGCTCAGCGCCGAGCTGAAGGTGGTCACCCGTCAATTGGAGACGCTGACACGGCGCAACACCCTGCAATCGCGCGTGATTTTGGGGGTGACTGGCACGTTGTTGGTTTTTGGTGGTGGGCTGTTTGCGGTGTTCACGGCGTCGCTGCAGGCGCGTATTGCACAGGCTGACGCCATGGTGTTGGCGGTGGGCAAGCGTATCGTGGACATGAACGCGGGCCTGGAGGGCATTGACATCATGAACCGCACGGTCGGCGAGCTGGCGCGGGGCTTGGACAATCTCAACGCCAAGCAGGCCTCGCTTGAAGCCAGTTTGGCCGCGGCGGCCAAGTCTTCGGAGAACCTGGTTAAAGAGGTTCCGCTGCAAACCGCCAAGTCGGTGGGCGAGTCCAATCAAGTGCTGGCCAAAGAGGTCAAGAGCTTGCAAGGTCAAATGGGCAGTCAAGCCAAGGCGGTGGCCTCTTTGGGCGCTGAAGTCAAGGCCCTTAAAGGCACCGTGGGCGATGTCAACGATTTAAAGAAAGACGTCAGCGCGTTGGTTACGTTGCAGCGTGAGCGCTATTTAGAGGCGCTGCAGGCTCAGCAGCGGGCGGCTGAGGCCCAGCAGCGCCAAACCCAGCCGGTGGCACCCACCACCGTGCAGTTCCCGCGGCGCAAAGAGGCGGTTACGCCCATCGACGATCGCGCCACACGCACCCAATAATTGGGCTTAGACCAAAAAAAAGCCGGGATCTCGCCCGGCTTTTTTGTGCGCGCATGGCATTTAACTTTCGGCGCCGTCCACGATCACCTCGATGCGGCGGTTGCGCGCCCGCCCGGCCGGGTCGTCGTTGCCGGCAATGGGGCGGGTGTCGGCGTAGCCGCTGACGCTCATGCGGCCTGGGGCAATGCCCGCCTGGGCGCTCATGAAATCGGCCACTGAGCCGGCGCGTGCGCCCGACAAATCCCAGTTGGAGCGAAAACGTTCGTTGAACACCACAGGCACGTTGTCGGTGTGCCCCTCAATGAACAGACGCCCGCTGGTTTGGGCGACACTGGTGCCGACCTTGGTGAGCAACTCGCCAAAGCCGGGCTGCAAGTCAGCCGAACCGGAGCGGAACGAACCCTGCTCGGTGAGCCGGATGATGATGCGAGCCCCATCGCGCTCGACCTCGGCTTTGCCGGCTTCGATTTCTTTGGCCAAGTCTTTGCGAATACGCTGGTATTGCAGGTCGGTTTGCGCCTTGTTGGCCGCACCCGTGGCACCGCCGGCGCTGCTGTTGGCGGCGGCCTGAACCTGCACCGGGGCATCGACCTTGGTTTGCGCCTCGGCAATTTTGGCGTACAAATCGATGGTGGCTTGCGACACCACGCCGGCTTGCTGTTGGCCTTGTTGGCCCTGGCCCGCGCTTTTTTGCCCCTGGGTGGCGGCAGCGGCCTGGGCTTGACCCGAGCGCGCCGCACCTGCGGCTTGTGACCCGGTTTGGCCTGCGCCACCGGGGTTGGAGGCCACGCTGCCCTGGGCGCCTTTGTTGGCGCCGTCGCGGCTGTTGCCGCCTTGCGAGCTGCCGCTGGCACCTTGCCCACCGCCGCTGGGCTGGGCATTGACGCGCACCACCACCTTGCCGTCTTCGGCCGTAACTTCTACCTGCCCCGAGGCCACTTCATTGGCCAGTGCCTTGCGTACCTCTTCGGCCGCTTTTTGTGGGCCATCGGTGCCAGGGCCGACGTCGGTTTTGACTTCCACCTCTTGCTTACGGTCGTCGGTGGTGTCTTGGCGAATGGTGTTCATGGGCGTGGGTTGCGCCACTGTTGGCGAGAAGTGTCGCGCCACAATACTTTGCGCCTTGGGCGACTCCACCACCGGGATCAAGCGCTGCACGCCAAACGAGTTTTTGAGCGAGCCGTTGATTTGCTTGAACTTGGGCACGT
>RFXW01000118.1 GCA_009921245.1 Candidatus Fonsibacter lacus
CAAACACCCAAAGAAAAATTCGCCTGAACATGGCCTCAGACAAGCGCCGGTGCAGCTGGTTGCCCAGCAACACGCCGGCACCCACTGGCACACAAGCCGCCAACGAGGCCAAACCAAGCGTGACCGTGCTTTGACCCAACGCCGCCAGGGCGGCCCACATGCCCAGCGCCGACACCAGATACAACAAGCCCATGGCGGCCAACAGCAGCGATTTGTCTAGCCCCAAGCCGCGCAAATACATCACACCGGGCACCGAAAAGCAGCCGGTCAGACCGGTGAGCACGGCGTTGGTGCCCCCCGCAAGCACCGCCCAACGCCAGCGCGCCAGCCAGGGCAAGGCGCGGTCGGTGATCAACAAAGACCAAAGCGAGTACAACAGAATCACCGCGCCCAACAAACGTTCATAAGGAAACTCGGGCACCATAACCAGTGTGGCAATACCCAGCGGAATGGGTATGAAAGCCGCCAGCAGAAAAACCCAAAAGTGTCGCGGCAGTTGGCTGGGATGCCCGTTGATTCGTATTTGCCAGGCATTGGTCAGTATGGTGGGAATGGCAATCAGCATCATGGCGGTGGGAATATCCAGCACCAGAGCGCCCAAACCAATGCCAATGGTGGGCAGCCCAAAGCCTACTGTGCCTTTAACCAATCCACCCGCAAAAAAAATCAGCGCAATCGCCAACACGGCGTGTGGTTCAAGCGCCATGGGGGTGCCGCTGCACTTGTGAATGTAATGGAGTCGGGCAAGGGGCAGGTCTAGCCCAAGTTAAGCAAGCCGGCAAGGTGTGGGCTGGGGTCATGCGCCATTATCGATGCTTGAATGGTGGTGGGACTTAGTCCAAAAACCCGTTCAAGCACCTTGGCGTAAACGGCGGCCACATCAATCGTGGCCGGCAGGTCGCGTGCTTCGAACAGCTGTTCTTTTTTCAGACCTCGCCAGTCTGCATAAACCTTGGACTGCCCCACCAAGCCACCAGCCAAAAAGCAGCACGACCCTACCCCGTGATCGGTGCCATTGGTGCCATTTTCGGCAGCGGTTCGACCAAACTCGGTCACGGTAACCAGTAGGCTGTTTTGCCATTGCTCACCCATGCCTTGAGCGAAGCCAGTGACCAAGCGATTCAGGTCGTTGAGCCGTTGGGCGTGTGCCCCACGCTCGGCACCCTGTCCAGCGTGGGTATCAAAGCCGTTGCGCACATCAATCAGACCGACGCGGGGACCGTCGTCGCGTTTCATCTGCGCCGACGCCAGCTTTGCTAGGCCCTCCAAAGATCGCGCATTCAAAAAGGCTTCTTTACGCATGCCGGCGCGTTGCTCGGCTAGGTTGTCTCGCGCGATTGAGCTGGCAAATGGTTGCAGCGCGTCATCGCTCTCCCAAAGCTGCTCCAGTGCCTGTGCCGTTCCTTTGCGCAGCGTTGGCATCCAGTTGGGGAACTGGGTGGTTGCATTCGGGTTACCGCGCAAAATCAGGGGCATGGGAATAGAGATGGAAACGCCCCCCGTTGTTTGCGCCGCTGTCATGGCTCGGCCAACCCACCCGGAACTTGAGGCATAGGGCTTGTCCACCCCCGATTGCATGATGTCTTGCCCCTCAAAGTGCGAGCGACCGGTGTATTTAAAGCCTGTGCTGTGCACCACAGCCAACTGGTTCGCTTGCCACATGTCATGCAAACCCGATAGGCTTGGGTGTAACGAAAACCCAGCCGCCAGCGGCAAGCCTTTAAGCACAGCGGTACTGGGGCGCGTGCGCACGTAGTCGACGTCATCGGTGGGTGGGGCCGCGCACAGGCCATCCATGCCTCCGCGCAGCAATACGATCATTAAGCGACCGTTGGTGTCTTGGGACGACCATGCCCGTGGTGCTGCGGCCAGCGCCATGCCAGCCGTGGTGGTTTGCACAAATTGGCGTCGATCCATGGTTAGCTCCAAAGCATGGTTGGCGAGATATGGGTGAGCACCACCGCTGTTGCTGTCTGTTGGTTTTTTAATGCGTTTTCAATCAGCGCGCGGGTTGGGTGCCCAGCTGACATTTCGCGACCAACCACCTGCTCAATCAGACCGTTGACCTTTTTTGCATAGTCTCGGTCAGCGTCTACGTTGGTGCCTCGCATTTGCATCAGTTGCTCCAAAATTCGTGCGCGGCGCTCCAACGCTTCTTTTGAGATCCATTCGGCTGAGCGGATCGGCCAACCATTGGGTTGAGGGCAGCGTGGCAGCGGCTGGCCTAGGTCGCCGAGCACATATAAGGTTTTTAAGCCCCGCGTGTCCTGAGTGAGCGGAATGGTACGTGGGGGCTCCATGTCCAGGAGCGTGAGCGTTTGTAGAAACCAGCTTTCTGGAGAGCCAAATTTTCGGGTTTCGTCAAGAGTCTCCCAACATTGCTCCAGCAAAGCTTTGTGTACCGTGGGTAGATGGCCTGAACTTTGCACAAACGCTTTGGTTACCGCCTCTATGGCTCGGGTTGGCGGCTCATCATCGATGAAGTAGACGCACAGCTTGGTGGCGATGTGGCGAGCGGTCCATTCATGCTGAGCCAAGTCTTTAACCAATTCTTCAAGTTTTTTCCCTGGGCTCAAGACGTTGCTGTAGCGCTTGCCCATGACGCTTTGACTGCCCGGCTCGTGTCTGTTGTAATCAAAGTAAGTACCCAAGGTACGCCCAGGCTTGCGCCATTTGTCGGCCTTGTGGATACCCCATCCTGTAAGGATTAAGGTGGCCTGTTCAACATCGGCTTGCTGATACCCAGCCTGTGTCGATACCGTGAACAGCTCCAGCAGCTCACGCCCCAGGTTTTCATTGATGCTGTCTTTGGTCCAGCCGCGTTTGACAGCTACCGAGTTAGGCCCGGTGTTGCGGTTGTTGTCTAGGTAGCTGAGCATGCCCGGATGGGTCACCGCATCCCACAGCATGTCGTGAAATGAGCCGGTCATGCGTTCGCGCAACATGCGCTGGTAAGGTCCTACCAATACCTCGTTACGCTGGTTACCGGGCGCCACCATGAAGTGGTTGGCCCAAAAGTGCCATAGTTTTTCGAACACGGGGTTTGAGCCGTAGCGCGCCGTGGTGACCCGCGCTTGCACCTCTTTCCATGGCTCGAGTTGCCAGTATGGATGCATGGTTTCCTGATGCAGCCTTTGAAATTCCTGCGCTGGTACACCCTTGGCGCGGGTGAAAGAGGCATCTTCGGCATCGGAATGGGCCTGCCATGCCAGCATGATGTCATGCATGTCCCACCGCAACGTCATCTCTGGCGGTAGGTCAGCGCGACGCGATCCGTCCGATTCGACGATCTCAATGGGTGGAGCCGCATCGACCTGCGCTTGCGCCCATACCACCGGTTCAGTAGGTAAAGCCTTATCCGGCGAGTGGCCGAAAGCGACCCGCCGAAGATACTTGGAAATTGCTGTTTCAGTCGCCATGTGTGCAGCCAGCGGTGATTGCCAACGTAAAGTTTAAGCTGTTCAGTTGGTACGACTGACGATACCGCGGTTAAAGTGCGGGCAAAGCCACTCATATGCTGGCTTCAATGGAGAAGCGTAATGGCAAAGTGTTATTTGATTGGTCATGTCACGGTGAACAACCCCGAGGGGTACGCGGCCTATGCCGCCAAGATGCCCGAGACGCTGCAGCCATTTGGGGCGCGGTACGTGGTGCGTGGCGGTGCCTCAACGCAGCTCGAGGGTCAGCCGGTGGGTTCACGCACAGTGGTGATTGAGTTCCCAAGTCGTGAGGCGGCTGAGGGCTGGTACGCAAGCGATGCTTATCAAGCCATTCTTGGCATACGCCAAGCCAATTCAACGGCCAATTTGGCGTTTGTTGACGGCTACGAGCTCTCTTGACGGCAGTCGGCCCACGTTAACGGCAACACCTGCTCGAGTTGACTGGGCTTTAAGGACAGCAGTAAACCACGCCGCCCAGCGTTGAGGTAAACGGTGGGTAACGCAACGATGCTGGCCTGTGCCACCAAGGGCAGCGCCAGGCGCGTGCCCAGCGGTGAAATGCCGCCCACTTGGTAGCCCGTGCATTTCTCGGCCATTGCAACGGTGGCGGGGCTCACGCGTTTGCGCTGCAAGGCGTGGGCCAGTTTTTTGGCCGAAACCTCGGCGTCGCCGTGCATGAGCACCAACAACGGTTTGTGGGTGTCGTCCACAAACACCAGCGTTTTCACCACCAGGCGCAGGTCAACCCCCAACGCTTGAGCCGCCCAGGGGGCACCGCCGTGGTCGCGGTAGGCGTACGGATGCAGTGCAAAGGGTTGCCGCAGACGCTGCAGCAGTTGAGTGGCGCGGGTTTGCAAAAAAGGCGACAGCGTGGGGCTGTAAAAAAACGCAAGACGCGATACTATCGCATGCCGTTTGTAAAGAAAGGGTGGCGCAATGCCTCATATTCAAACCGACGACAACGTTTCTTTGTACGTAGAAGACGTGGGCCAAGGCACCGCCGTGGTATTTGCGCACGAGTTTGCGGGGGATCATCGCAGCTGGGCGCCCCAGGTGCGGTATTTGTCGCGGCGCTATCGTTGCATCACCTACAGTGCCAGAGGCTACGCACCGTCTGAGGTGCCAGCCGATGTGTCCAAGTACTCGCAGCAACGCGCGCGCGACGATTTACGCTGTGTGCTCGATGCGCTGGGCATTGAGCGGGCGCACGTGGTGGGCTTGTCGATGGGCGCGTTCGCCGCGCTGCACTTTGGTATGGCGTTTGGTACCGCCGCCGCGCCGGTGCGGGCGTTGTCGCTGACTTTGGCTGGGGTAGGCACGGGCTCGCACCCGGCGGCGTACGCCAATTTTCAGCGCGAGGCCACGGCGTTGGCCGACACCATTGAGCGCGAGGGCATGGATAAGTTGGCGCAAACCTACGGCCACGGCCCGGCGCGGGTGCAGTTTCGCGCAAAAGACCCGCAGGGCTTTGCCGAGTTTGTGCAACGGCTGGCCGAGCATCCGGCGCTGGGTTCGGCCAACACCATGCGCGGTTACCAGGCCAAGCGGCCCAGCCTGTACGACCTAACCGATGCCATCGGCGCCATTAAGGTGCCCACACTCATCATGACCGGCGATGAAGACGAGCCTTGTTTGGAGCCTTCGCTGATGCTCAAGCGGGTTATTACCACCTCGCAGTTGGCGGTGCTGCCTGGCGCTGGGCATGCCATCAATTTGGAAGAGCCGGAGAGCTTTAATCGATTGTTGGCGGAGTTTTTGGCGCAGGTCGAGCAAGGTGCCAACTTCGAGCGCGACGCCCACGCCAAGCCCATGTCAATTTTGGGCCCCGGCGCGTAGCTTTTATTGCAACAGCCACGTGGCCAGCGCGGGCCAGTGGCTGGCAAAGTCGGTGAGCGCGTGATCTGAGCCTTGCACCACGTGGTGGTGGGCGCCGGGGTAGCGCGCCACCATGTCTTGCCAGTCAATCAGCTCATCACCGGTGGCCGCCAGCAGCGCGTAGCGTGTGGGCTGACTGATGCCCACTTGCATTTGCGCCAGCTGCGGCAAAAAAGACGACTCAAACACCATGGGTCGGTCGTCGTGCCAACCTTGAACCGGACCCACGTGGCGCGCCAAGTCGCGCGCCGGGTGAATGGCTGGGTTGACCACCAAGGCACGCATGTCGCTGCGCTGCGGGTGGCGCTCCATGATCCACGACACATAAAAGCCACCCAACGAGCTGCCCACCAGTCGCACCGCATGGCCTTGCAACAGCGCATGGTCAACCGTGGCGAGCAGCGTGTGCATGGCGCGCTTGGGCTCAATGTCAAGCGCTGGGCAGGCAAATGCCACGTGTTGAGCGGCAAGCCACGTTGCCAGTGTGCGAGCTTTGCCCGAGGCCG
>RFXW01000119.1 GCA_009921245.1 Candidatus Fonsibacter lacus
GTGCGTAGGCCTTTTTCGTCAAGCTGGGCCACGTCTTGATCGAACACCCGCACCTCGCCACGGGTGGCCCGTTGCTGCCCACTGAGCAAGCGCAACACCGTGGTTTTGCCCCCGCCTGAAGCGCCCATGATGGCGCACACTTTGCCCGGTGGCAGCTCCAAGGAAAAGCCACTGAGCACCGGCGCGCCGCCGGGGTAGGCAAAGTCAACGTCGCGACAAACAATCATGGGTTGGCGCCGCGCGGCACAGCCAAGCGGCAACTAACGCGGCAGGTCTGAGTATCCCATGAGGAAGGCATCGACCGCGCGTGCGGCCTGCCGACCCTCCCGAATGGCCCACACCACCAGGCTCTGACCGCGCCGCATGTCGCCCGCCGCAAACACCTTGTCGACATTGGTGTGATACGCCTGCTCGCTTTCGGTATCGGCTTGTGCGTTGCCGCGGCCGTCTTTGTCGACCCCAAAGGCATCGAGCACCGTGGCCACCGGATTCACAAAACCCATGGCAAGCAACACCAAATCCGCGGGGAACGTACGCGCCGAGTCGGGCACTTCCGCCAGTTTGCCGTCTTTCATTTCGACCTGCACCGTGCGCAGGCGCTTGACCTTGCCGTTTTCACCTTCAAAGGCTTGTGTGGAGATGGCAAACTCACGCTGCAGCAGGCCCTTGGCTTGACTTTCGTCGTGGCTGGAGCTGGTGCGCAGCTTAAGCGGCCAATACGGCCATACCAACGGCTTGTTCTCTTGCTCGGGTGGCATGGGCATCACCTCGAACTGGGTGACGCTGGCCGCGCCGTGCCGGGTGCTGGTGCCGACACAATCGCTGCCGGTGTCGCCCCCGCCAATCACCACCACATGCTTGCCGTCGGCACGCAATTGATCACGCAGTTTGTCGCCAGCATTGACTTTGTTTTGCTGCGGCAAAAATTCCATGGCGAAATGCACACCGTCGAGCTCGCGGCCCGGCACCGGCAGGTCGCGCGACTGCTCGGCACCACCGCACAGCAACACGGCGTCGAAGTCTTGCAGCACCTGCTTGGCGTCCAACCGCTTGTTGGCCCAATTGGTGATCGGGCTTTGTTCCGGCCAATCGCCCACCAGCACGCCGGTTTCGAACTTCACCCCCTCGGCCTGCATTTGTTCCACCCGGCGATCGATGTGGGTTTTTTCCATTTTGAAATCGGGGATGCCATAACGCAACAAGCCGCCGATGCGGTCGTTTTTCTCAAACACCGTCACGTCGTGCCCGGCGCGGGCCAGCTGCTGCGCCGCGGCCAAGCCCGCCGGGCCCGAGCCAATCACAGCCACGCGTTTGCCGGTCGTGGCAGCGGGGGGTTGCGGCAGCACCCAGCCTTCGGCCCAGCCGCGGTCGATGATGGCGTGCTCAATGGATTTGATACCCACGGCCTCGGCGTTGACGTTAAGCGTGCACGCGGCTTCACACGGCGCAGGGCAAATACGCCCCGTGAATTCGGGGAAATTGTTGGTGCTGTGCAGCACCTCTAGGGCGTCGCGCCACTGGTCGCGAAACACCAAGTCGTTGAAGTCGGGGATGATGTTGTTAACCGGGCAGCCGCTGTTGCAAAAAGGAATACCGCAGTCCATGCATCGTGCAGCCTGTTGGTGCGCACCCTGGTTATCTAGGCCAATCACAAACTCGCGGTAATGGCCCACCCGTTTGTCCGGCGCCTCGTACCCTTCGTCGAGTCGCTCAAACTCCAAAAATCCTGTGACTTTTCCCATTTGTCTCGCTCCTAAGCGGTGGCCGTGTCGGCCTTGCCTTTGGCCTGTGCGGCCGCCATTTCAGCCAATGCGCGCTGGTATTCCTTTGGAAACACCTTGACAAAGTGCGCCCGGGCCTGCGGCCAATGCTCAAGCAATTCACGCGCACGGCGCGAACCAGTAAGGCGCAGGTGCTCATCGATTAAGTGCCGCAGCTGCGCCTCGTCGGTTTGACCACCGTGCCACTTGGCGGTGTCGCTGTTGGCGCGCTGCTCGGCCTCGGCCTGCACCGGCAACAGATCCACCATGGCGGGGTTGCAACGGGCGGCGAATTGGCCCTCAGGGTCGTACACATACGCCACGCCGCCGCTCATGCCGGCAGCAAAGTTGCGACCTGTGGCGCCCAACACCACCACGGTGCCGCCCGTCATGTATTCGCACCCGTGATCCCCCGTGCCTTCCACCACGGCGGTGGCGCCCGACAAACGCACCGCAAAGCGCTCCCCAGCCACCCCGCTAAAGAACGCTTGACCGGTGGTTGCGCCGTACAGCGCGGTGTTGCCCACAATGATGTTGTCTTCCGCCGCGCCGCCAAAGTCAAGGCTGGGGCGCACCACGATGCGGCCGCCACTAAGCCCTTTGCCGGTGTAGTCGTTGGCATCGCCGATGAGATAAAGGGTGATGCCCTTGGCCAAAAAGGCGCCAAACGATTGGCCACCGGTGCCCTCGAGCTGAATATGCAGCGTGTCGTCGGCCAAACCATCGGGGTAACGCTGCACCCACTCGCCTGAGAGCATGGCGCCCACGGTGCGGTTGACGTTACGCGCCACGTCAATGAACTTGACCTTTTCGCCACGCTCAAGCGCCGCCTCTGATTTTTTGATCAACCGCACGTCCAAGGCTTTGTCCAGCCCATGGTCTTGCTTGGCAACATGCACCCGCGCGTCACCCTGACCCACCGCCGGCACGTAAAACAGCCGACTGAAGTCCAAACCCTTGGCCTTCCAGTGCGCGATACCGGGGCGGGTGTCGAGCAAATCGGCACGCCCCACCAGGTCGTCAAACTTTCGCACGCCCAATTGCGCCATGATGGCCCGGGCCTCTTCGGCCACAAAAAAGAAGTAGTTCACCACGTGCTCGGGCTGTCCCTTGAAGCGGGCGCGCAACACCGGGTCTTGCGTGGCCACGCCCACCGGGCAGGTGTTAAGGTGACATTTGCGCATCATGATGCAGCCTTCGGCCACCAACGGCGCGGTGGCAAAGCCAAATTCGTCGGCGCCGAGCAGGGCACCAATCACCACATCGCGGCCGGTTTTCATTTGACCGTCCACCTGCAACCGCACCCGCCCACGCAAGCGGTTGAGCACCAAGGTTTGTTGGGTTTCAGCCAGGCCGATTTCCCACGGGCTGCCCGCATGTTTGATCGAAGACCATGGCGAGGCACCGGTGCCGCCGTCGTGCCCGGCGATCACGATGTGATCGGCCTTGGCCTTGGCCACCCCCGCGGCAATCGTGCCGACACCGATTTCGGAGACCAATTTGACGCTGATATCAGCCAACGGGTTGACGTTTTTCAGGTCGTGAATGAGCTGCGCCAAGTCCTCGATTGAGTAGATGTCGTGGTGCGGGGGCGGGCTGATGAGCCCCACCCCTGGCACCGAGTAGCGCAACTGGCCAATGTATTCCGAAACCTTGCCCCCAGGCAATTGACCGCCTTCACCGGGTTTGGCGCCTTGGGCCATTTTGATTTGGATTTGGTCGGCACTGCGCAGGTACTCGGCGGTCACGCCAAAACGCCCCGAGGCTACTTGCTTGATGCGCGACCGCAACGAATCCCCGGGCTGCAGCGGAATGTCAGCCTGTACGCGGTCTTCACCCAACACGCTGCGCAGGCTTTGGTCGGGGCCAATCGGTATGCCTTTGAGCTCATTGCGATAGCGTTTGGTGTCTTCACCGCCCTCGCCGGTGTTGCTCTTGCCGCCGATGCGGTTCATGGCAACGGCCAGGGTGGCATGCGCCTCGGTGGAAATGGAGCCCAGCGACATCGCGCCTGTGGCGAAACGCTTCACAATTTCGCTGGCCGGCTCCACTGCTCTTCGCCACGGGTACGCCAAGCGTACTCGCCACCCGCATCAAGCGCGTTCGCCAACACCGGGTTGTGCCCATAAGCCGCGGCGTGGTCGCGCAGCGCCTCTTGGGCGATTTCAAACACGCCCACGCCCTCAACCCGGCTCGGGGTGCCAGTGAAATATTGCGCCACGGTGTTGCTGTTGATGCCCACGGCTTCGAACAACTGCGCGCCGCAGTAGCTCATATAGGTGCTGACACCCATTTTGGACATGATTTTGGACAAACCCTTGCCAATCGCCTTGATGTAGTTGGCGACCGCTTTTTCGGCGGACAAATCGCCCGGCAAATCGCGGTGCAAGCGCTCCAGGGTGCGCATGGCCAAGTACGGGTGCACGGCCTCGGCGCCATAGCCCGCCAACACCGCAAAGTGGTGCACCTCTCGCGCGGAGCCGGTCTCGACAACCAAGCCAGCGGTGGTGCGCAGACCTTCGCGTATCAGGTGTTGATGCACCGCCGACAGCGCCAGCAACGCCGGCATGGCCACACGCTGCGGGCTGACGGCACGGTCGCTGAGTATCAAAATGTTGTTGCCGTCTTTGAGCGCGTCCACCGCCTCGGCACACAACGACGCCAACTGCGCTTCTATACCCTCGCTGCCCCAACTGGCCGGGTAGGTGATGTCCAGGGTGGTGCTGCGAAACTTACCGCGCGTGTGGCGCTCGATGTCGCGCAGCTTGGCCATGTCTTGTGCCGTAAGCACGGGCTGCGACACCTCCAAGCGCATGGGCGGGTTCACTTGGTTGATGTCGAGCAGGTTGGGTTTGGGGCCCACAAAGGACACCAGCGACATCACAATCGCTTCACGTATGGGGTCAATCGGCGGGTTGGTGACCTGCGCAAAAGTTTGCTTGAAGTAGTTGTACAGCGGCTTGGCACGGTCGGACAACACCGCCAGCGGACTGTCGTTGCCCATGGAGCCAGTGGCCTCCTCGCCGTTGCTCGCCATGGGGCTGAGCAAAAACTTGATGTCCTCTTGGGTGTAGCCAAAGGCTTGTTGCCAATCCAACAAATCGTCGGCGTCCGACGCCTGGGTTTCGGGGTTGGGCAAGTCGTCCAGGTGAATGCGCAGGTTTTCAATCCACTGTTTGTAGGGCTTGGCATTGGCCAGCGTGGCTTTGATTTCCTCGTCTTCGATGAGTCGGCCTTGTTCAAAATCAATCAAGAACATACGCCCCGGCTGCAAGCGCCACTTGCGCACCACTTTGTGTTCGGGCACGGGTAACACGCCGGACTCGGAGCCCATGATGACCATGTCGTCATCGGTGATGCAATAGCGCGAGGGCCGCAAGCCATTGCGGTCGAGGGTGGCGCCGATTTGGCGACCGTCGGTGAACACAATCGAGGCAGGGCCATCCCACGGCTCCATCATGGACGCGTGGTATTCGTAAAACGCGCGGCGGCGTGGGTCCATGTGCTCGTGTTGCTCCCAAGGCTCAGGGATCATCATCATGACCGCTTGCGCGATGGGGTAGCCCGCCATGGTGAGCAACTCAAGGCAGTTGTCAAAGGTGGCGGTGTCGGATTGGCCGGCAAAACTGATCGGGTACAAAGCCTTCAGGTCGTCGCCCAACACAGGCGAGGACATCACGCCCTCACGCGCCCGCATCCAGTTGTAGTTACCACGCACGGTGTTGATTTCACCGTTGTGCGCCACCAGCCGGTAGGGGTGGGCCAGCGGCCACTCCGGAAAGGTGTTGGTTGAAAAGCGCTGGTGCACCAAGCCAAGGGCCGAGGTGCAGCGCGGGTCTTGCAAGTCAAGGTAGTACTCACCCACCTGGTTGGCCAGCAACAGGCCCTTGTAAACCACGGTACGGCTGG